>CBFCWR010000001.1:0-27309 GCA_965601575.1 uncultured Desulfofustis sp.
TTGCAAATCAGCCTCAACATAATGATTATTACAGGGAAACGTCGTAGCTCGGGATAGCGATCCGTACGTTATCTGATCTCCAGGATCAATTTCCACTGAGGAATAAAGATAAGTGCCATGAATGTTCTCGACTCATTTAGTCTCAAAGGGAAAGTAGCGGTTGTCACAGGCGGAGGTGGTGAGTTGTGCGGCGCCATGGCAACTGCACTTGGTTCGCTGGGTGCAAAGGTTGCGATTTTAGACCTCAACCGTGAAAAAGCAGAGAAGAAAGCCGCGGAAATCGACAAAACCGGTGGCTGCGCAATGGCCATGGCCTGTGATGTGTTGAGCATCGATGAGCTCGAATCATGTCATGAACAGGTATGCAACAAATGGGGGGCGGTCGATTTACTTATCCCCGGCGCTGGCGGAAACGACCCGCGCGGCACCACGGATCAGGAATTCTTTGTGTTTCAGGAAAAGGTGCAAGAACAGATGCAGGGATTCTTCGATCTCGATCTCGATGGGTTTCGTCAGGTGTTCGATTTGAATTTTCTGGGAGTGTTCCTCACCACCAAGGCCTTTTCAAAATCTATGGTAGAGCAAGGCAGGGGCTCAATTCTGAACATTTCATCCATGAGTGCGCTTACGCCACTGACCAAAGTTGCGGCATATTCAGCTGCCAAAGCCGCGGTGAGCAATTTCACGCAATGGCTGGCGGTACATTTTTCTCAAACCGGTGTGAGGGTAAATGCGATAGCCCCGGGCTTTTTTATGACCGAGCAGCTTCGATTTCTTCATGTAGACCAGGAAACAGGAGAACTGTCTGAACGGGCTCGAAAGGTTATCGCCCACACTCCCCTGGGCCGCTATGGTGAACCCGGGGACCTAGTGGGCGCTGTTGTCTGGCTTTTATCGGATGCCTCAGAATTTGTGACGGGTGTTGTCGTGCCAATTGATGGCGGATTCTCAGCCTACACGATTTAACGCGGCCGCCAGACCCTGCCAGTTGACGTCTCTGGCTGGCACGATTTCCCAACTTGCCGGGTAATTCAAAATTTTCTGATTTTTCCCTGTCATTATCCCTGTAGTATCGAGAATAAAAATATCGGCTTACCTCCATTATGAACTAGGCGATGAAGATAAAAACCTTTGAACTTCCCCATGAACACTACCTGCTGAAAGGCGATGAGCTCAGGGAAAGGTAAAATTGTTATTAACTGCCCATAGTTATGTTGGTTATGGAAATTTAGATCAATCCGGAGAAAGTCCTTTTGGTTGTTAGATGATGCCGACGTCCGGGACAGATTTCTTGGGGAACTCCTGCATTGCCCATGAATAATATGGTTTCATGAAATATGGGTCTTATATTCTGTATGTCCCTATCTAAGAGCCATCATGAAAAAAATGTTCTGAATATTGGCTTACGCAGAAAAAGAGGATCATTCGAGATGAGAACAAGAAGCCTTATGGGTGAGCTGATTACAGCATTGTTGCCGGTGCTGGTAATGATATTGATTGGCAATACCGTGGCGGCAAAACCTCAAGACAAAAGTGATTCGAAAAATATGAATAGTTCAATAGTTACCACATACAATGCCGAAACTCTGGCGATTCCACCAATTGATGCGGCGGCGCCATCCACCTTCGAAACAGCGTCATTCGGGTTGGGCTGATTCTGGGGATTTGAATCCCGGTTCGGGATCGTACCTGGAGTGATCCGGACGCGTGTCGGATACGGTGGCGGGAACACGGCTTCGCCGACTTACCACAACATTGGCGATCATACGGAAACCGTGCAACTTGATTATGACCCCACCCTGATAAGCTATGAGCAGCTGTTGGATATTTTCTGGAACAGCCACGACCCGACCAGGAGTTCAAGGCCGGGGCAGTACATGCGCGCGGTGTTTTTCCACGACGACCGGCAACGCCAGCTCGCAATGACCTCTAAAGCCGCGATCGAAGAAAAAACCGGCAGTACGGTTAAAACCGAAATAGTGCCAATTCGATCATTTACCCTGGCGGAAGACTACCATCAGAAATACACCCTGAAGCACAACAAGGGCCTGAAAAAAGAAATTATGCACATCTATCCGGAGCATCAGGACCTTGTCGATTCAACCGCCGCCGCCAGGCTCAATGGGTATGTGGGTGGTTACGGCAACAAGGACCAGTTGTCGAAGGAGATCGAAAGCCTGGGGTTGAGTGATGAGGCAGCAAAAGTGCTGGGTAATCTGGTCCCCAGGTAGGCCTTTCGAAACAGATGCCCCTCAGGCTGCAAGGGGATCGGGGCCGAAACGATTCTCAGCGCTTGTTCCCTGCTGGACAAACCAGAAGAGCAGGATGAGGAAGCCGATAATTGGGATGAGCGAGATAAGGAGCCACCAGCCCGATTTGTCCAGATCATGCAGGCGCCTTACTCCCACTCCTATTGACGGCACTATTATGGCCAGGCCCCACAGTGTACTGAAGAGCCCATAGCCTGAAGGGTTGCCGAAAATCAGGCCATCGACAAAGGACAATAGCATCGCCACTCCCCAGCCAAACAGCGCAAACCACCAGTATTCCGATCGGGGGGCTCTGTCGTTGAAATTCGCATATTTTTTAGTCAGGCATGTTTTTACCGCGTCGCCAAAACTCATCATGGTTCCTGCTCCCTTGGTGTAATTTTATGTTGTAACACACGGTCATGATTACCATCACCGGACAGATCAACTCTAAGATCGACACCGCAAAAATCCGCTAAAATATTTTACGAACTTTTTTGATGATTAATGTTGCACTCAAAGAATGTGGTGGCTCAGCTTCTAATCCCCTGCGGCCGTCACCCAAAACAGGAGTTTAAAATGGACTTTCTCAACAAGCTCAGCTTGCCCGTAAAATATACCATTTTCGGTTTTCTAGGCGGTTTGATCGCCTTGATTCTTCTGCCATTGATCGGTTATCCACCAAGCAATCCAATTGCCACCGTTGTCGGCTGCGCGTTCGGTGGATGGCTTGGCGGGTTTGCCCGTAAAAAGATGGGAAAGACCAACTGATTTTCACACCTCCACCTGTTGTAACACCTCTTCAAGCAAAGCAGCTGCGGTGTATGCCCAATTTTCTCTCCCTCATGAAAGTCAAGACTAATGCTGATTGATTCTATTCAACACCGCAGTCAGACGATTAGATAATGCCAACGGATCGTCGGCGGTGGCTTGAGCACAGTCAGGGTGATCAGGGTGAGACCTTGTGGCGAGGAGGTATGCGGCACTTCAGCCATGATCGATAATTGAGAAGTGCCGCATATATAAAGAACTTTCCGAACAACCTATTTGTCGGTTATCACAATTGAAACCCGACGGTTTTTCATTCGTCCATCTTCCGTCTCATTGCTGGCAGCAGGCTCGCTTTTACCAAACCAGCTCAGGGTGATTCGACTTTTGTCGATGCCCATTTTTTCGGTGAGATAGGTGCGGGCGCTTTCTGCCCGGCGCTGTGAGAGCTTCATGTTGTACTCTTCCGTGCCAACGCTGTCGGTGTGGCCGGCAAGCACAACCCGTTTGTCCTTATTGAGATTCAGATAAATTGAAAGCTCTATTAATTCCTTGGCCGCGGTCTCGTCAATGGCGCTGCTGTCGAAGGCAAAAAGCACGGCGCCTTGGATCGTGCCGGTTGCTTCTTCCTTCGGTTTCATCGCAATTTTGGTTGCTCTCTCGACTCTGAACAGGATATCTGTCATCCATTCGGGTTTGCCGAGAAGCTGAGAGAATGGGATCGTGCCGGAACATTCACTGGCGCTGGCAATGTTCATCACTGCTTCATACTGGGCCTTGTCCTGCTCGGTGCTGATAACCTGGAAGCAGACATTGTACTTTTCCGCCAGTCTCTTGGCTGTGGTTCCGGGAGCAGGAAAACCTGGTTGCGATGAATACTGTCCATCGGTAAATACGAAGACGACGGTCTTGCCCTCCAGTCCTGCCAGGACTTCTTCAAGTCCCACCAGGGCACCCTTGAGCCGGGTGTTGCCCCTAGGCTTGGTCGGCAACGCTTCAACCGCGCTGGTGAACTCGCTCTTGTTATAGGTCCGCATGGACAGGTGGGTTTTCAGGTCATTCCACCCCCAGCCGGGCGTAAAGGAATAGATCCCCGCCTGCCAGTCGAGTTCGGGCAGGGTGGATACTTTTTCTTCCAGTATCAGACGTTCGGCCTCGATTTCCAGCATGTCGGTGTTGCCATACTTGTCTGACATCGAACTGGATGAATCGTGGAGCACTATAAAGTTGTCGGCAGTTTTAACGAACACCACGTCTCCCTCATGGTGCATTGCCATCAGAGAAGTGGTGGTGCCCACAGACAATAAAAGGATAGAAGAGAGAAGCACACTGATATAAGAAATTGAACGATGCATAAATTCCTCCGGTCGGGTTGCGATGAGATAGATGTAAGCCTTTCGAATGAGGCTTTGGATTACCCATTAGATAATTCCCATCCTGCAGAAAGCAAGATGAAATCTCTCAATCTCAGGTATTTATTCGATATCTAATATAAAATCTGATTGGAAATAGCGGAATTGAAGGGGGGGAGGATGAGCCCTGAATAGGGGAGATTGCCATCTCACCTCGTTGATGTTAGCTGGGATCACATCTTACCATGACGCAGGATTGAAACCAGCAGCCAGAATCCCATCATGCCGGCGAGCAGGAAGCCTATGAGGCCTATGATGGGGATATCGTGCCATTTTGGAGGGATTCCGGACAGAACGATCAGTGATGAACCGATTACCAGAGATGCCAACACGATGGCAAAAGCTATCCGGTTTGACACCTGGTCAAGGGCAGCTCTCAGTTCGGACAGACCGCGGTGCTCAAACTCCATCTTGATCCTGCCCTGCCGAAGCTGAGCCAAGATCGTCCTGATCTCTTCCGGCAGATCCCTCAGCAGCTCGACATATTCAGAGGTCGTCACACCTGTCTCTTCTGCTATCCGGTTGATACGCACCCGTTCCGCCTTGACCTTTTTCATGAATGGTTCGGCGAGCTTGATGAGCTCGAGATCCGGATCAAGAATACGCCCGACTCCTTCGACGGTGGTTATCGCTTTCATCATGAGATAAAAGTTGGGCTTGAAGAATATCTTATGATGGGAGACCAGGTCGAGCATGTCCTGCAGGATCTGGCCGGCTTCGAGTTCTTTCAAAGGCAGGTACATGTACTTGTCGAGCATATCGGAAAGATCGCGGCTCAGTGCCTCTCGGTCGACGTCCTCCAACTGGTTCGTCAACTTGAGTACACTTTCCGTTACCTTGCGCTCGTTGTTCCGGACCACATGGAGTATGAGATCGGCGAAATCCTCGCGGTTCTGTCGGCTCAGCCTTCCCATCATGCCGAAATCGAGGAAGCAGATGACATCGTCCGGCAGAATAAATATGTTGCCGGGGTGCGGATCAGCATGGAAAAAACCATGAACGAAGATCTGCTCCATGATCAGGTTGGTGCCCCGTTCGGCTACCAGGCGCAGGTTCGCGCCCTGCTCGAGGAGCTGATCGACCTCGGAGGCTTTCACGCCGTCGATGCTTTCCATCGTCAAGATGCGTCTGCAGCTCAGCTCCCGGTAGACCCTGGGGACATAGATTGCGGAATTTCCTTTGAACTGCCTGCCGAACCGCTCAATGTTTGAGATCTCAACCGCGTAATCAATTTCCTTTGAGATGGTGCGGGCAAACTCCTCAACTATCGAACTCGGGCGGTGGCCCTGCAGTTCTTCCAGATAGCGCTCCATCAGGGAGGCGATATGGGCAATTATTTCGAGATCTATGGCAATGGTTTTTTCGATATCGGGCCGCTGTACCTTGACCACGACAGTGGTGCCATCGTGCAACACGCCCCGGTGAACCTGGCCGATGGAAGCGGCCGCGATCGGTTCGGAATTGAATTCTTTGAACAGTTCGTCCGGTTTTTTGCCGGTTTCCTCAATGAAAATCTGTTCAACGTCCTCGTATGAGAAAGAGGGGACGTCATCTTGTAATTTGGCCAATTCAATCAGATAATCCGGCGGGATGAAATCAGACCTGGTGGAAAGAACCTGACCGAGTTTGATGAACGTCGGGCCAAGTTCTTCACAAGCCATGCGTAATCGTTCTTCTCGAGAGAGCCTGTCGATCTGCTCCTTGGGTTTGCGGTTGATCATCTGCAGACCGCTCTCCAGGTACTGGTCGATATGGAGCATTTCAATGGCATCCGCGAAACCGTATTTGAAGAGAATGCGTACTATCCTCTGGTATCTGTTCAGATGCCGGTAAGTTCTCCCGATTGATCCTATCTTTCTGATGCTGAACATGGGGGCTTGATTGCCTAGCCTTCGGCGCTCTTTGCTTCGATCATGGCCTTGAGTTCTTCTATCTGGATGCGGAGTTGGGAAATATCGTCACCCCTGGCGATATCCATATTTTTCAACTGGGCAGCAATGGCATCATGTATCTGCTGATCGAGTTGGCTCTTGGCTTCTTCCGATTTTTTCACCATATCGTCGATGAACTGCTTGCCTTCATCCTGGGTCATTTTGCCTTTTTCGATAAGTTCCGTTCTCAGTTCTTCAAGTTTTTCCTTGGTTAAAAACGCTGCACCGGCACCGATGTAGAACATGTTCTTCAGCACGTCTTTCATATCTCTGCCCTCCTTTGTCAGGGGTTGTGTACCTTGGTCCTACCAATATTGTACGTATTCAGAGCATGTGAGACAAATCGACCTCCATGTTTAATCAAAGTATTTGGCAACCAAACCGCTGAGAGGCACCAATAATACCCGAAGAAGAGGCTTGAATTTTTATGTGAACCGTCAGAAAGGCGAACACCTGGGTGGCAGAAGAGCTCTATTTTCATGCAATCATCCCCGCTCAAGTGATATTATATAAGGAGACGGCTGCATCAACGGTTGGAAGCCTCTCCCCGCTGGTCAGTACTTCACAGGCTGGGCAACCACTATTGCATTCTACTCTCAGGACCCGATCCCATCCCACCTGCGGCCGGACCCCGGTCCACAGCCAGCGCCGGGTGAAACGGTACCGGAGAGACGTCACCACCAGGTCCCTGGTGCGGAGGATATGCAATGGGCAAGAATCTTTTCATTGTCGGACTGGATCCGTTCCATCTCCTCCAGCTAAAGGCCCTCGCTCGCTCCAGCGAATACCATTTCATATCACTGATATCATACGAAGAAATCAAGTGCGGATCACATTTCCCGGTACGCGGGTTTCTCGAGCAGGCACCGAGGCTCCTCGCCGACTATCCCGGGAGAGCCGATGCCATCCTCGGCTACTGGGATTTCCCCGTCAGCACCATGCTACCTATCCTCCAGAAACAGCAGGGCCTTAGGGGACCAAGCCTAGAGGCCGTGCTGATGTGCGAACATAAATACTGGAGCCGGTTGAAACAACGGGAGATCATCCCCGAATTTATCCCGGCTTTCCAGCAGGTCGATCCGTTCAACCCGGAGGCTGTTCAAGACTGCAGTCTCACCTATCCGTTCTGGCTCAAGCCGATCAAGTCTGTACTCTCGCATCTGGGCTTCATGATCCGCGACCAAATGGAGTTCGAGACGGCGCTGGCAAAGATTCGCAAGGGCATCGCCCGGTACGCAGAACCCTTCAACGACATTTTTAACCGGACCGATATTCCAGCCGAAATTAAAGCAGTCGACGGTTATCGCTGCATTGCAGAAAGTTTGATTTCGGCGGGTCGTCAGTGCACGCTCGAGGGGTATGTGCATGATGGAGAGGTACATGTGTACGGCATCGTCGACTCCGTGCGCGAAGGCAAACACCAGTCCAGCTTCTCTCGCTACCAGTACCCCTCCATCCTGCCGCCGCAGGTTCAGCAGCGGATGATAGCGACGACCCGCAAACTGATTACGCATTTGGGCTACTCCGATGCCCCGTTTAACATAGAATTTTACTGGGATGACCGGCGTGACTCCATAAGCTTGCTGGAGATCAATACCCGCATCTCCAAGTCACACTGTCCGCTGTTCAAAATGGTAGACGGCGAGTATCACCATGATGTGATGATCGACGTCGCCCTGGGCAGAGCGCCACGTTTTCCCCACCGGCAGGGACGCTTTGCCACTGCGGCCAAATTCATGGTGCGGTGTTACCGGGACGGCAAGGTACTGACCATACCGGGACCTGATGAGGTGAAACGGTTCAGGGAGCGGTTTAGTGGGGCCGATGTTCAAGTCAACGTAATTCCAGGAATGCGCCTCTCCGACCTTCGCGACCAGGACAGCTACAGTTACGAGATCGCAGATCTGTTCATGGGAGCCGATTCAAATGAAGAACTCCTGGCCAATTACCACGAAGCCCTGACCATGCTGCCTTTCCATATTGTCCATGATGAGGAGAGTATATGAAAATCATCCGCTCGTTTAAGCACACTGTAAGACAAGTAGAGAACGTCTGGATTCCAATGCCTGACGGGGTTCAACTCGCCGCCCGAATCTGGTTGCCGGAGGAAGCGGATAGTACCCCGGTACCGGCGATTCTCGAATACATCCCCTACCGCAAAAGAGACTCCAAGCGCAGTCGTGATACGCAGATCTACACTTACTTCGCCGGCCACGGTTATGCCGGTGTAAGGGTTGACCTCAGAGGCAGCGGCGATTCTGAAGGGGTGCTCCGGGATGAATACCTGCAAGTGGAACTGGACGACGGCCTTGCCATTCTGCAATGGCTTGAACAGCAAAAGTGGTGCAACGGCAGAGTGGGGATGATGGGAATTTCATGGGGAGGTTTTAATGCGTTGCAGATTGCCGCCCTGCAGCCGCCCCAGTTGCGGGCGGTAATTTCTGTGTGTTCGACGGACGACCGTTTTGCCGATGACGTCCATCACATGGGCGGCTGCCTGCTGGGTGACAATCTCTCCTGGGCCTCCACCATGTTCGCCTATAACTCATGCCCGCCGGATCCTGAAATCGTCGGCGAGCGCTGGCGTGAAATGTGGTTTGAACGTCTCCAGGGCAGCGGGCTCTGGCTGGAAAAGTGGCTGCGGCACCAGCGTCGTGATGATTACTGGAAGCACGGCTCGGTGTGCGAAAACTTCGAGGCCATCCAATGTCCGGTCATGGCCGTGAGCGGCTGGGCGGATGGCTACTCCAATGCGGTCTTCCGTCTCATCGAGGGGTTGCAGGTGCCGCGCCTCGGGTTGATCGGCCCCTGGGGCCACAATTACCCTCACGTCGGCGTACCTGGTCCTGCTGTCGGCTTTCTGCAGGAGGCCTTGCGCTGGTGGGACAAATGGCTCAAGGATATCGAAACAGGCATCATGGAAGAACCGATGCTACGTGCCTGGATGCAGGACAGTGTACCGCCGACCACCAGCTACGAGCTGCGCCCTGGGAAATGGGTGGCCGAATCCACCTGGCCGTCGCTGCGCTCGACGATGAAAGCCTACGCACTTGCTCCGGCCAGGATGCTGGTCAGTTTCCCTAAGCCGCAGAAGGAGGAGTGCCGCAGTCTGCAGTCGCCGCTGGGCTTGGGCCTGTTCGCCGGTAAATGGTGCTCCTATGCCTCCGCCCCCGATATGCCCTACGATCAGCGTCAGGAGGACGGCGGTGCCCTGGTCTACGACAGTGCCCCCCTGGCGACCCCGCTGGAATTATTGGGGGCACCCCGGATCGAGCTGGAGCTCGAGGCAAACCGGCCCGCCGGCATGATTGCCGTACGCCTTTCGGATATCGCCCCCGACAACAAGGCCACCCGTTTTACCTACGGGCTGCTGAACCTGACCCACCGCGACAGCCACGAGCTGCCGCAGCCGCTCGTGCCCGGAAAAAGGTACCTGGTCAAAATGGCCCTTAATTACGTGGCCCAGCGAATTCCTGCCGGTCATCGTGTGCGTGTGGCTGTCTCGACTTCTTACTGGCCGATGGCCTGGCCGTCCCCGGAAGCAGTGCAACTCAAGATTTACACCGGCAAAAGCATGCTCTTCCTGCCGGTGCGCAAATCACGTCTTGAGGATACCCAGATCCGTGCATTCGATGCTTCGGAGGCAGCCCCCCCCTTGCGCGTCAACGTGATCAAGCCTCAACATCATAACTGGAGGGTCGTCCGTGATCTGGCCAGGGACATTTCCACGCTGGAGGTAATCAACGACGACGGCGTCCAGCTTATCAACGAAATCGACTTGACCATCGGCCGTTCCACCAAGGAATGGTATACGTACCAGGGGGATGATTTCAATTCAGTCAGAGGCGAGACCCTTTGTGAACGAAGTTTCTGCCGAGGTTCCTGGTCCACCAGGACGGTCACGAGGACCGTCTTGACCTCTTCCCGGAAGGCTTTTTTTGTCTGTGCAGAACTCGACGCATACGAAGGGGATAAACGGGTATTTTCTGAAAACTGGGACTCTGTCATACCCCGTGACTTTGTCTGAGCCGGTCCGTTCAGGCGTAGACTGATCCCTGATACATCAGCACAGTAAAGGATTTCCCACGAGTCAATAATCAAGACCGAGCCAGCCGCATCCTCCTTTACTGAGCCACTTTCAACTACAGTCCAACGATCGGGCCGGCCGGCTCTGCCTGACAGAAGTTCAGGGTATGATTATAGTTTAACTGTGTTGACAGGCAGTGAGATACTCCTGAAAACTCGATAGATCGGCATGGAGGATATATGTGCTTCTCTCCTGTCATTTCCCGCCTGCGATGGGCACGGCTGTTTTGTGTCATTATCCCGCTCTGCCTGTTATTTGCTGTTCCCTGCCTTACTTCAGGATCCGAAGAGAAAAGTTCGGCGCTGGTTCTCAGCATAGACGGCACCATCAATCCCGCGGTATCAGACTACATCAGAAAAGGGTTTCAACTGGCCGCAGAGCAAGGCGCTGCTCTACTGATTATCCAGATGAATACGCCCGGGGGACTCGACGCCTCGATGAGGGATATCATTCAGGAAATTCTCTCTTCTCCGATCGCCGTGGTAACCTACGTGTGGCCGGACGGCGCCAGGGCCGCAAGTGCCGGCACCTATATTCTCTATGCCAGCCACGTGGCCGCCATGTCACCGGCAACCAATCTCGGGGCCGCCACTCCCATTCAGATCGGCGGTCTGGGCGATGGCAGGGAAGGAAAGGAGGATGAGGGAGATGCGGCTGAAGATACCAGGTCGACCCTTGAGAAAAAGGTAATCAATGATGCCAGCGCCTATATCAAGGCCCTTGCCGACAAACACAACCGCAACGGCGAATGGGCGGTAGAGGCTGTGCAGGAGGCGGTGAGCCTGACCGCCCGCGAAGCACTCGAGCTGAACGTCATCAACATAGTGGCTGAGAACCTTGAAGATCTGCTTGAACAGCTTGACGGCTTCCAGCTCAGCGTGGACGGTGAACCGGTATCTTTGATCACCTCCGGGGTGCGCGTGAATCATTTCGAGCAGAGCTGGCGCTACAAATTACTCGGGGTAATCAGCGACCCGACCATAGCCTATCTGCTCCTGCTGCTCGGCTTTTACGGGCTTATCTACGAACTGGCCAATCCTGGTTTTCTGCTGCCGGGGGTGGCAGGCGGCATCTCCCTGATACTTGCCATGTACGCGCTTCAGCTGCTGCCGGTTAATTACAGTGGGCTGGTGCTGATGATACTGGGGATAGGCTTTCTTATTGGCGAGGCCTTTATGCCAAGTTTCGGTACCCTGGGTATTGGCGGAATCATCGCTTTTGCCGCCGGCTCCCTCATCCTCATCGACGATCAAACCATGCGTGTCGCGCTGCCCACCATCATCGGCACCACGGCGGTGTCGGCGCTCTTTGTTATCCTGCTGATGAGCAGGGTGGCGGTGATGCGGCGACAACGCATTCACACCGGTGTCGAGGCGATGGTCGGGACGAGGGGCGAGGCGCGATCAGATTTCACCGGCTCCGGCCTGGTCTGGGTAAACGGGGAGTCCTGGAATGCACAGTCCAGTGTGCCAGTGAAAAAGGGAGACCAGGTGAAAATACTGTCCGTATCCGGTCTTGAACTCATTATCGAACCATTGAAGGAGGACTCTGGCCATGATCACTCCTGATTTTCTGACCCCCAATCTGATGAGCTATGTGATTCCCCCCCTGCTGGTCGTTGGCCTGATTGCCCTGTCGCTGAAGATAGTTGCAGAGTACGAGCGTCTGGTCGTGCTCTTTCTCGGGCGTTTTCAGGCGGTCAAACAGCCGGGACTGAGAATCGTGGTGCCGGGTATCCAGCGTGCCTTTCGGGTGGATCTGCGGGTTATCACCATGGACATCCCGCCCCAGGATGTGATTTCCCATGACAATGTCACGGTTCGGGTAAACGCGGTGCTCTATTTCAGGGTCGTGGATCCGGAAAAAGCCATTATCCAGGTTGAAGACTACAGCACCGCGATCAATCAGCTCGCCCAGACAACGCTTCGCTCGGTACTGGGGCAGCATGATCTGGATGAAATGCTGGCCGACCGTGAAAAGCTCAATGACAATATCCAGCAGATTATAGACAAGAGAGCCGATGCCTGGGGCATCAAGGTGATCAACGTCGAAATCAAGCATATCGATCTCAATGACTCGATGATCAGGGCGATCGCCAGGCAGGCCGAAGCAGAGCGAGAGCGAAGGGCAAAGATAATTCATGCCGAAGGTGAATTTCAGGCAGCTGAAAAACTGCTCTCGGCAGCGAACATTATATCGCAAAACAGCCAGGCCCTGCATCTCAGGTACCTGCAGACATTAAATGACATTTCGACCAACAAGACCTCGAACACCATCGTCTTCCCGCTGCCGCTGGAATTCATCAAGTCAATGGGGCCGAAGAGTCTGGATCTAAAAGACGGCGCCGGGCAGCAGGAGCCCGCCGTTTAGTGACCCGGCCGGGTGACCAATCGTAATGTCTTCAGTGAGTTATTGGCCCTTCTGCCGCCATTTTGTGTGAGCGTTTATGAGACAATGACAACCGTTACGTGCTGTTCAACAGGTCCGCGTTCATTTTCTCATCACCGGGGTGCAGTTTTTCGGGAAAATCGGCCCCGAAAAGAGAGTCAGAAAACTTGCTATTAGGCCGTTTTTTGCAGGATAATTAAGTAGAGCCTGAGTCCTTTTTTACTCACTGCGATGTCAAAAAGGAGGTCGTCATGGCGAAGACAAAACAGAACGGTCTGCATCACCACATCACCGCCGTAAAAAAAGGTGAACGCGCCTTCGAGAATGCCTTCCAGGCAGTCTCACGGATGATCCTCGAAAAGAAGATTGACAAGGTCATTGTCAACGGTAAAAGCACTTTCGATTATCTGATCTTTCGCCAAGCAGAGAAGCATATCATCGGCATGTATGATGAGATAAACTCGTTCGTGTCTTTCGTGAAAGACGCCTCACAGGGCGGATCGTCCGGGGAAATGGCTTTCGTGCTCGTTGGTGAGCCCGGCAACGGCAAGACATTTCTGGTCGAATACCTGTGCACCTTGTATCGGCAATTTCTCTTTCGCGAGGAAAACAGGCGCTATACGTTCCGGTTCAACGGCATGAGCCAACTCGGTCATTACGGTGACATAAACGTCATCGAATCACAGACCTATGAAGACCCCATGGTCCTGGCCATGAATCTGCTCGAATCGGCGGACGATTCCCGCAATTATCTGGCCCGCCGCTATCGACTGAGCACTGCGATTATTGAGAAATGGTGGCAGAATTATCGGCCGCTTGGCGCCTGTACCGCCTATATCTGGAATGATATAAGGGACTTCACCGGGGGTAAACTCGAGGATATGCTGAAATTCGTCGAGATCGTGCCGGTCCCCCTGACTGAAAGTCTCGGCACGGTAACCGGAAAATATCCGGCCAAGGATAAGATTACCTCATCCGCGGTAGACCTGCTGGGAGAGGAGTCGATTCAGAGGCTTCTGCACATAACCGACACCAACAACCCTTATCGCTTCGATCTTCGCAGGGGGGCGCTGGCCCGGGTCGCCGGTGGAGGCATCCATTTCAGCGATGAGATCTACAAGAACAAAAAGGACCTTGTCCAGGTCTATCTCAGCATTATTCAAAACAGGACGATAGAAATAGACGGCTACAAATGGCCCATCGACACGCTCATCGTGGCCACCAGCAACAATGCCGAATTCAATAAGTTCCTGGCTGAAAAAGAGGAAGCACCGATCATTGACCGCTGTCGCGTCTGCTATGTGTCGCATAATACCGACTATCGCCTGCAGGGCCAGCTCACGGATTACGCCATTGGCGATAAAACAAAAACGACCCTGACCGGAGACGAGCTGCACCAGGATCCAAATCTCAATTACGCCGCTTCGGTGGGGGTTGCCTTGACCAGATTGCCGCGCTCGGAGAAGTTGACGCCCATCGAAACCATGAAACTGGCTGCGGGCGAGGTAGCGGGAGAAAAATCGATAAAAACCCTTTCGGAAGTCATCGACACCTTGAACCAGGACGCCGACGTCACCAGCCGTTTTGGCCAGAAAGGTCTGGGGCAGAGAAATCTGGGGCGGGCCATGCAGCTGATGCTTGAAAGTTCGGAAACGAACGAGGGGCAATGCATGTTTGCCTACGACATCTACAATGCCCTGGAGCGCATTGTCCTGGACTATGTGCCGGAGCCAACCGACCGGGCGAAATTTCTCGATGACCTGAAGACGGCACGCGGCCTCTACCGGGAGCGGATCATGACGGAAATGTTCAACGCTTACATGGATGAGCCGCTGGCAATCAGAAAGGACGTTCTGAACTACGTGAACATGATCATCGGCATCGATGCCGAAAATCTCGGCCCCGACCAGCTGTGGAAATATAAAAATCCGCAGACCGGGGAACTGCAGGCATTGAAAATCGACGAGCGCTATATCAATTCCGTGGAAGATTGCCTCGGGCTGAAAATAAAAGAACAGAAGGATACCTTCAGGACATCGATCCGTAAGATTTACGGTCAGAAGATCTCGACGAACCCGAACTACGATTTTATGGACAATCTCGAACTGGTCAAAGCGGTCACCGATGTGCGGTTGAAATCAGATATTGCCGGGGCCGGCAGTCTCATCGGTGCACTGGCGAACAGAACGAATGAGGAAAATCAGAAGCTCTACGACCGGATGGTGGACACCATGTTGAACAAGCTGGGCTACTGTAGAACCTGCGCCCAGAAAACCATTGAGTACTTCTGCACGCAGGTGGATGAAACATAGATAGCAGATTCGGAAACTCATTGATCAGACTGAGAGGTTGCGATGATTGATGATTCTCGAAAAAAATACCGGTCCCTCTCTGCTGCAGGGCCGGCACCTCCCCCGCCTCCCCCCGGTTTTATTCGACCCCTCTATGACTATCATGACGCCGAGGCCTGGTCCCTGACGCCGATACTTAAATTGGCTGCCATGGCGCCGACCCGTTCACTCGATGAATTGATGACCCGGGACAAACAGCGGGAGAAGGACGGTTTTCCACGAAAAATATTTCTTGGCAAAGTGGTGAAACCGGGCGGCAAGGATGACGAGCGCGTCGTCGTGGTGCCGACAACGGTGGAAGAAAAATTTCTCCATGATGCGGTGGTTGTGGATGAAGACAGTGAGGGGGGCGCAGGAGGCGAAGATCCGCTCTACGGGGGCCAAGGTGAGGGGGAAGAAGGGGAGATCATCGGCGAACAGCCCATCAGAAACGGCCCGGAGGGGGGAGCAGGAGCGGGTCATGGTGAGGGAACCATCCATGAAATCGAGTCGAATGCCTACGAGCTGGGCAGGGTGCTTACCGAAGAGTTCAAACTGCCCAACCTGAAGGACAAGGGTAAAAAAAGGTCCCTCACGAAATACTCCTACGACCTCACCGACAGACACAAAGGCTTTGGCCAGGTCATAGACAAGAAAGCGACGTTGCGGCAGATAATCAAGACCAACATCGGTCTCGGCCGAGTCCACCAACGGGCAAGAGTCAGAACGGATGCGCTGCTGGTTTCACCACATGATCGCATTTACCGGATTCTGTCCAAGGAGAAGGATTATGAATCCCAGGCAGTGGTGTTTTTTCTCAGGGATTATTCGGGATCCATGGGAGGAAGGCCGACGGAGGCGGTAGTAAGTCAGCACATCATGATCTACTCCTGGCTCACCTATCAATATGAGAACCAGGTCGAAACCAGATTCATCCTCCATGATACGGAAGCGAAAGAAGTCGAAAACTTCAACATTTATTACAACTCCAAAGTAGCCGGGGGAACCCAGGTGGCATCGGCATACCGGTTGGTAAACCGGCTGGTGGAAAAGGAGAATCTGGTACGAGACTACAATATCTATGTCTTCCATGGAACCGATGGCGACGATTGGGACACGAAGGGTGAAGAGGCACTTCCGGAACTCAGGAAAATGCTCACTTACGTCGCCCGCATAGGTATCACTATCGCCGAGAATAGCTTCGGCATTCCAGGACGAAGCGACCTGGAGCGCTATATCAGAAAATCGGGGCTGCTGGATGAAAAGCCCAGCCTGCTCAGGCTTGACGTTTTAGGCAGGGAAAGCAGCGAGTCAAGGCTTATTGAAGGTATCAGGGCACTGATATCGTAGGAGATGAGCATCCATGGAACTGATCAGCCAACATGCAAAAAAAATAATGGAGGGATGCAAAGAACGGGCTCGCGAGGTTGGGCTCAGTTTTCAGGACGACAGCCTTGAATATATTGTCACCAACCGGGATATTCTGGAATTGTCACCCAAGACGATGATTCCCACCCTGTATGACTATTGGGTCCAGGATGTCGAAGTGTTGCGGGAGTTCGGCCGCTACGAACTCTTCCCCTACAACCCCTATGAGACGGTAATCAACACGCGGCCGCCTATCTCGTTTTATAACGACAACAATCCGGACTGGCTCAACGTGATGATTTTTTATCACGTCATTGGCCATATCGACTTCTTCCAGAACAACCTTTTTTACCAGCACACCTGGGATTACGATTTTACCAGCAGGGCACTCTCCGATAAGCGACTGATCAGCCAGCTCCGCTCTGAAAAGGGACGCTGGGTTGATTACATAATCGAATTCGCCAGATCGATCGACAATCTGGTGGGCTATTTTTCGATGATGTCGGCCCAGAGACAGCTGTACTTCACCCGGACAGTGACCGCGGTCGATTACTATTTCGATAGATTCCTGCAGGAAGAGGCGAAGGTGTCCGTACCGGACTACTTCAAGGAAATCGAACGGTATAATAGCCTGTTGCGCACACATCCGGACGACACGGACGAGAAGTTTCTCGATGAAGTACGGTCGCGCCATGCCGAATTCGACTCGTACTGGAACAAATATCAGGAGCAGGATAGAACCGCCGATTGTCACGACCTCCTGGAATTTATCATGGAACATTCCAGTTTTCTCAACAAGGAAGAGAACCGCTGGATGAAAATGGTCATTGAGGTCATCCGCAATACCTCGCTTTATTTCCAGCCCCAGATTCGAACCAAGATTCTCAACGAAGGGTGGGCGAGCTACTGGCACGAAAAGCTGTTCCTGAGCGATGATCGGATTAGCGGGCATGAAATTGATTTTGCCAGGGTGCATGCCAAGGTGACATCGATGCGGCGCATCGGTCTGAATCCCTATGCGTTGGGCATGCATATGTTCTTTTTCCTTGAAAATATGGCAGACAAGGGGCGGATCAGCAGCGACTACCGCCGTCTGCGCGACAGAACCAGGCGGGACACTTACGACAACGGTGCCGGCCAGGGACGAGACTTTATTTTCAACATACGCAGAACCTATTGCGATTCGATGTTCGTTGCCGACTACATCACGCAGGATTTTATTGATGAGCACAAACTGTTCGTTGCCGGCAGAAAACTCAATGAACAGCGCATGACCTGGCAGTATTACGTCAAGAGCCGAAGTGCAGAGGATTACCGGGACATGGTGTTGGACTCTCTGTACCATCCTCCCGCCATTGAGTTTGAAACAACTCCTGAAAACCACCTGCATCTGCACCATCTCTTCGAGGGGAAACCGCTGGTGCGTGACTACATTGCCGGAACGATGCTTGGTATCGAGTATCTGTGGGGCGACCAGGTTATCCTGGACACCTTTGAGCCGGTCAAAAAAGAGGTTGCCAGTGACACGGGTGATGCCGCCAAGACGGAAACCCCCAGACAGGAGATAGGCTGGAACAAGGTAAGATACAAGATGCGCGACAGGCAACTGTCCCGTAAAGAGTGATCATGAGCGGGGTAAGACAATGCATGACGTGACGAGGGCACTTACCAAGCTGATAGACAAGAATCAGGACTGGCAGAAAGAGCCGTTGTTGAGCTTTGCCGAATTTTTAGAGGAGGCGACTTCCCAGCCTGCCCTGATCATCAGGAGCATCTATCAGCTTTACGCAGACATGATAGACAACTACATCTGCGAGGAAATCGACGAGTATCAGGATGACCTGGAGTCCCTGCAGTATGTGGCCTATGACTGCCAGGATTTGCTGGCCGTCGGCACTGACCGCCCGTTTTTTGCCGATCAGCTGTTTGCCAACCGACTGGTGCGTCACGTTGACTCATTGTCGATCGGTGCCCAGCAGAATAAAGTGTACATATTCGATGGGCCGCCCGGCAGCGGGAAATCGACTTTTCTCAACAACCTGCTGAGAAAATTCGAGGAGTATACCGCCTCGTCTGAGGGACTGCGATACGAGATAGTGTGGCGCCTTGCCGATGAACCATCAGAATCAGCTGCGGCTGGCGATGCCGCAGCGCACGGGAGGAAAGAATTTGACGTTCCCTGCCCGAGCCATGACAACCCCGTCCTCATCGTTCCCCTTGATTCCCGTCGGCGTTTTTTTGATGATCTTTTCGAAAACGACACCTTCAAGTGGGAGTTTTTCACCGATAAGAAGTTCGAGTGGGTATTTAACGACCAGCCCTGCACGATCTGCAGTTCGATCTTCGATGCCCTGATGCAGAAATATCATCACATCGGCAAGGTGTTGGAATACGTATACGCCAGGCCTTACGTATTCAACCGGCGTCTGGGCGAAGGTATTTCGGTGTTTAACCCGGGAGACAAGCCCATCAAACGAACGGTGCTGCAACACGAAGCCATCCAGAAAAAGCTCGACAAATTGTTTCCAGACTCCAGGCCGATACGATATCTCCACTCGCACTACGCCAGAACAAACAACGGCATCTATGCGCTGATGGATATCAAGTCCCATAATACCGAAAGATTGATGGAACTCCATAATATCATCAGCGAAGGGGTGCATAAGGTTGAGGAACTGGAAGAAAGCGTAAAATCGCTTTTCTTTGCCCTGATGAACCCGGAGGATAAGAAACAGCTCAAGGGACTGGATGCCTTCAGGGATAGAATTGAGTATATACATATCCCCTATGTCCTTGATATAAAAACAGAAGTTGATATTTATCGGGAAATTTTCGGGAAACACATCGACGAAAGTTTTCTGCCTCGCGTGCTCCACAATTTCGCCAGGGTGATCATCGCCACCAGGCTGGAGCCGGAGTCAGAAGCAATGCGTGCCTGGATCACCGATCCCGGCCAGTATGAATTATATTGCGATAAGAGTCTGCTGCTTCTGAAAATGGAAGTGTATGCGGGCTCCATACCGAGTTGGCTTTCGGAAAGCGATTTGAAAGGCTTTACCCCGAAACGGCGGCGGCAGATCCATGAGGAAGCGATAAGGGATGGATGGAAGGGCTTTTCCGGCAGGGACTCGATCAGGATTTTCAATGAGTTTCTCTCTACCTATTCAAGCGAGAGCAGGCTCATCGATATGTCCATGCTGGTTAAATTTTTCCAGAAGTATTGCCAGAAAGACAAGGATATCATCCCCGACCATTTTCTCGATTCGCTGCTGCAGATGTACAACTACATTGTACTCCAGGAGGTCAAGGAGGCGTTGTACTACTATAACGAAGATCAGATCGCCATCGATATCCAAAACTACATATTTGCCGTCAACTTTGATCCCGGCACCACGGAAACCTGTTTGTTCACCGGTGACAAACTGCATATTACCGAGGAGCTGTTCTCCAGGATCGAGACGCGACTGGTGGGCGATCCGAAAGATGGGGAAGCGTTTAGAAATGATGTGCAGAAGACCTATACCACCAGCACGCTCACCCATGAAATCATGCAGGAGAGGCTTCCCATCGTCGAGACAACGCTGTTTCAGAATCTTTTCCAGAGGTATGTCCATAACCTCAAGGAAAAGGTGCTCGAGCCGTTTTTAAAAAATGAGAACTTCCGTATGGCCATACGTGATTTTGACACCGATGAATTCAGAACCTATGACGACAAAATCGGTAACGATGTCACCTTTATGATAGAAAACCTGCAGAGCAGATACGACTATACCAGACAAGGTGCCAAAGCAATCTGCATGTACGTGGTCGACAACGAAATCGCCCAGCAGTTCGAGGGCAAGGGTTGAGATGTAACTCTTCTTGGGGATGTCTTCAGGTCACTGCTCTCCAAAGACCTTTCTCAAACTCCACTCAGTTATGGCGAATATCATTGGTCTCCTGACTGTAAAAGCCAGTAGTCGAGACCTTCCTTCTCGGCGGCCTGGAGGCGAGATCGGTGTGCTGCCGACTTGCCGGTGGTCAGCAGCTCGGTGAGATCGCCAATTACCTCGGGATTGAAAAGGTGGTAGATGTGCCCTGAGAATCTCCTCAAATTGATGGCGGATATATCTATGCTTTCTACTTCTTCGAATATCGTCAGATCTTTTCCCGCCTGGCCAAGACGCGGATAGCCATGCACCTCCTGCGATAGTTTCAGGGCCTTGTCGTTGTCCGACACATAGACGGTGATTCGCCTGACTAGTTTTTTCAGCTGGGGTAATTCCTGGCGAAATATATCGATATCAATATCGGGTGCGATGAGCACCAGTTCGTTGAGCAATGTGTTCTCATTGGCACGGTAGGACAGGCGGGCGAGCGCCTGGACGATCCCCCTGGCTCCCAGGCTGTGGGCGACCACATCCAAATTTCCATCCCCGGTCGCCGCGACTGCCAGATCGAGAAATTCAGCGATATGCGGGACGCTCCAAACCAGATCGGCCTCGTCCCAGGTGTATTTCAACATGTTGCCGTCAGCCGGCCAGCTGAACAGCAGCAGTCTCTCCTCGAGTCCAAGGGCGCGCTGAAGCAGGGCGCCGCGGCGGCAGCTCTTTTCAAAATCAATATTGTAGCCATGAATGTAGAGAACCAGATTGCCACGGTCCCTGTCGGGGAGAGCTTTGATCGTCCGCCCCAGATCCTCCAGCGAAGCCTCCTGAATACTTACCATTTCAATCTTTTCATCAGGAATATAGAAAGGGACTGTCTCGGCAATTTCATCGAGTCCCCAGATTGGGGAGAAACTCACGGTACAAAACCCCGCCTCCAGCTGCCCGCGACTGCCGCCGTAATAGTGTGCCGGCTCGGTTTCTCCGGTTCTGTTGCGCAAAGTCACAAATGGTACCGAAACTTTTTCAATCATGCGCTCCATTGCATCTGTATCCTCCTGGGCTTCCCCCGAACGTACGGCGCCGATGGCCCTGGTTCCAGGGTGTGAGATCGCAATAAGTAGAGATAAAGCAGCAAAAACAAATTTGTGGTGTGGCATATTATCTGCGTTGGGACACGCGTGAATTCCAGGAAGTTGGCCTGCTACCTCTCGCCACCCCCACCAAAGGCGACGCGAGAACAAAAACCTCATCGCTGTCCGGGGAGCGAACGAAAACGAGGTCGGTATTTGAGACAATCGCGTAATGGAGGCTATCGGGCTCGAGGTGCTTGAGTTCTGCCAGATGCACTTTTTTCATTATGTTCTCCTCGGAATACGCTGAAAAACCAACATTCAGACCGTTGGTGAATAATCAAGAATCGCTGACCCGTCTCAGGTGCAACTCAATATAATCTAGATTGTAAGACTAATGTCATTCCCTGTACTGGCAAGTCATGGACAATAGTTTGTCAGGTAATGTCCGGCTGGTCGACCCACGCTGGAACTCTGCTTGTTCACCCTGTATAATAACGAGACGTAGCTGAAGACCACACTGAGTTGGTTGGCATCGGGGCTGAGCCTTTTTCTCTCGCGCGTATGTCCACGATGGCTTTTGCCAGATGAAGGCCTTGGATCACTCTCCAGTAAGCGTGAGGGAGCCCGGCCTTTCATAGTTGTGAGAAACGATGGCGACAGTAACATTCCAGCAAAGAGGTTGAGGGTTTATCCAGGCCTTGCACGATCGATTCAGAGATGAAAGTTGTCCGGAGGAAAAGAGATGTCCACAAAGAAAACATATCCCAAACGACCGAAGGTCCGGGCGGAAAATCCCAGCGGCGTCTGCGGCAAAATTGAGCACATGACGATTGATGAACTCAAAGAGATTGCGGTCGGTGACAGTTTTGACGGCAGATGTCCCGCTTGTGGAATGTTTCATTTGACCAGAGCAGATATAGAGGTGCTCGAGAGCGAGAAAATCAGCGACTCGGATTATTATCATGAAATGAAAAGTCAGGCGGAAGAGCACTGATCACCACAATAGATCGATCCATAGGGCTGGCGCCAGCAAATTTGGTACGTATCCCATCAGCGCTTCCTTTGTTATTTCTATCAGCCGGGTGGATGTGAATGCATACGGATAGAATCGGACAACAGCGTTCACCCGCCCATCGGACACCCGCAGCTGGCCTGATTCACTATCGTTATTGCTGGCAGAGTTGTCGCGGGTTTAGTGTCGCGGGGGCCAAGCGAGTTGCGATGAAGGGTACCCGGCTACCTATAATGGCTCCCCTTGCAGTGGGAGTCTCTCATGGGGTGCCGCTGTGTTTATCGATAAGAGATAGAAAGCGCAGGACATCCGGTGAGCGGGAGAAAAATCCTTTTTTGTGCAGATTTTCTTAGAAAATAGTGGAGGGGATGATCATTATCTGGTTATTTCCGCAGCAATCAACCGGCTAGATGCACGAGCAATTGTCGTTTAGAAAGTGCATAAATGATATAATTTTAGCATGTTATGGCATTTTTGCGGTTCAGGCAGGTGGGGGGAAGTCGAGTAGGTGTTATTAATTGTGTTCACACAGCCGTGGTGAACCGTTCTTTTCGTAGAGGCTTACATGAGTAAAAAATGGGTATATCGATTTACCGAGCTCGATGCAATTGAAGAATATGTCCAGGGAAGTTGGGAGGACGTGCGGGGCCTGCTGGGCGGAAAAGGTGCCAATCTTGCCGAGATGGTGCGCATCGGGGTCCCTGTGCCGGATGGCTTCATTATCACCACGGAAGCGTGTAACGAATATCTTTCACTCGGCGAGCAGCTTCCCGATGGTTTATGGAGCCAGTTGCTGACTTCGCTGGGTGAAATCGAAAAAGCGACCGGCAAGGTTTTTGGTGATCCCGGCAATCCGCTTTTGCTGTCCTGCCGTTCAGGCGCCAAGTTCTCCATGCCCGGCATGATGGATACGGTTCTCAATATCGGCATGAACGACGAGACCGTTGCGGGGCTCATCGAGAGCACCGGCGATCCCCGGGTTGCCTACGACCTCTACCGCCGCTTGATCCAGATGTTCGGAAGCGTGGTCATGCACATTCCGGATGAAAAGTTTGAAGAGATCATCACCAGGACTCGAATGGAAGCGGGCGTAGGCTCGGACACGGAACTCACCGGCGATCACTGGAAGGAGATAACCGAAGAGTTTAAGAACGTGTTCCGCTTTTATACCCATCACCATTTCCCCACAGAACCTTATGCGCAGCTGCAGATGGCCATAGAGGCCGTATTCATGAGCTGGAACGGCAAACGGGCAATTGATTATCGCAACGCCGCGGGTATTGCTCACGATCTCGGTACTGCGGTGAACATCGTCACCATGGTCTACGGCAACCTTGGCGATGACAGCGGTACCGGCGTGGCCCTCACCAGAAGCGGTACCACCGGGGAAAAACGCATAGAAGGTGATTATCTCACCAATGCGCAGGGCGAAGATGTCGTTGCGGGCATCCGGATGACCAAAGATCTGTCCGAGCTCAAAAAGGAGATGCCCCAGGTCCATGCCGAGTTTGAACGGGTCGCGGTACTTCTGGAAAACCATTATCGGGAAATGCAGGACGTGGAGTTTACCATCGAAAAGGGCAAGCTGTGGATGCTGCAGACCCGCGATGGTAAAAGAACTTCCCAGGCAGCCGTGCGGATTGCCATAGAAATGGCGGAAGAAGGCCTGATCAGCAGAGAAGAAGCAGTGATGCGGGTAACCCCGGATCTCATCGACTTTTTCTTTCATCCCCAGTTCGACAGCGGGGCAATCAGCGAGGCGGTCGCCCAGAACAGGCTCCTTGCCAAAGGCTTGAATGTCTCACCGGGCGCCGCAGTCGGAGTGGTGGCGCTTGACGCCGATATTGCCGAAACCTGGGGCAAGCAGGATGGCCGGAAAGTCATCATGGTGCGCCCCGAGACCAGGCCGGATGATGTGCATGGCATGCTCGCCGCCCAGGGTATCGTGACCAGCCGTGGCGGCAGAACAAGTCATGCGGCCCTGGTGGCAAGGCAATTTGGGACTCCTGCGGTGGTCGGGGTTGAAGATCTGGATATCGACCTCACCAGACGACAGATTATCGTCGGAGACAAGACCATCAGGGAGGGAGATTTCATCTCCGTTGATGGGACCACCGGGGAAATATTCCTGGGTGAAATAGAGACCAGGAAACCGGACATCAAGGATCCGTGGCTCCTCAAACTGCTCGACTGGGCGGATGAATTTCGCATTCTCAGTGTCTGGGCCAATGCAGACTATCCGGTTGATGCCTCGAGGGCGCGAGACTACGGCGCCGAGGGCATTGGCTTGTGCAGAACCGAGCACATGTTCATGGAGGCGGAGAGATTGCCGTTTGTCCAGAAGATGATCCTTGCTGAGATCGAGGTGCAGCGCAGTGAAGCCATCAAATCGCTGTTGCCGCTGCAGCGCGAGGATTTCACCGGGCTGTTCAGGGTGATGGCCGGTCTCCCCGTGGTGATACGGCTCATCGATCCGCCCCTGCATGAATTCCTTCCGGATCACCTGTCGCTGGTGCGCGAGTTGTCCGATTTGAAGATTCAGCTTCAGCATGCAGCCAACCTGGAAGCGATTGATGATTTACTCAAGCAGATACGCAGCAAGGAGAAGGTGCTGGACCGGATAGAAGTGCTGCGTGAAGACAACCCCATGCTCGGACTCCGCGGGGTGAGGTTGGGGAACCACTTTCCGGAATTGCCTCAGATGCAGGTGAGGGCGATTATTGAGGCGGCCTGTCTGGTGACCAAGGAAGGAGTGGAGGTGAAGCCCGAGATAATGATACCGCTCACCAGCCACGTGAATGAGTTGAAGTTTCAGCGCACCCTGCTCGAGGAAGAAGCCAATAAGGTGATGAAGGAGCAGGGGATCAAGATCAATTATAAATTCGGCACCATGATCGAGATTCCACGGGCTGCATTGACTGCGGACCAGCTGGCCGAATATGCCGAATTTTTCTCTTTCGGCACCAACGACCTTACCCAGACCACCTACGGTATATCACGAGATGATGCGGAGTCCGGTTTCCTGATTGAATACATGGTGCATGATATTCTTCCGGAGAATCCTTTCGAGACCATCGATATCGATGGGGTGGGTCAGTTGATGCGGCTTGCGGTGGACAAGGGGCGAAAAACCAGACCGGAAATCAAGCTTGGAATCTGCGGAGAGCATGGGGGAGAAGCAAAATCGATTGCTCTCTGCCACGAGTTGGGGCTCAACTACGTATCGTGCTCTCCTTTCAGGGTTCCGCTGGCCCGCCTCGCGGCTGCCAGGGCGGCGCTGGCTGAAAAAGCCGAGACGCAATAAAGAATCGCGGCAGTTCAGATCCGGTCCGAACTGCCGCGCGCAAACTGCTGCAGTCTGGTCTTGCGTGTGGGGTAGCGAGCAGGCGTTAATGCTCCTGCTCCTTGGATGATATCGGCAGGGTATAAGGCGAAAGTCTGGATCGATATTTCTTTTCCAGATAGTTCAAGAGCTCGTCATGGGTGTAGTGCTCCCCATGCTCACTGATAAACTCTTGCAGCACCTTTTTCTTTTCACTCTCTTCAGTTTTTTTCCACAACTTTATTACTGATACTCGATAGATACTCATCTCACTTTTTTCTGAATCCCAAAAAAATAAAAAGTAGAGCCCGACAGAGGAGGTATGAACCGTATCGGACTCTACCAGAGGAGAGGGCCACATCTGTGCAGGAACAAGGACTAACTCTCCACACTGTGCACGAAGAGGGCCGAGGGAATAACAGCCCTCTCCATGAGCTGGAAAAGGGGTCGTGCTGTCAGTACAAATCAGATTCCAGCGTTACGCTGCAGGGTGAGTCCCATCGTCTCGCAGAGGAGTAAATATCTCACTGACCGGCCTATCATTGCTCTTAAGAACTGCCTGAACATTACTTATAAGCCGGTATCGCTCCTGTAAAATCCCGCCTGAAATCCGCGATGAAAAACCACCTGCCATCAGAGATGGTATATCAAAATCAGTGCCAGTTATTTCTGGCGCCTGATTGTTTATTTAATAACAATCAGTTATCTGTTTGTTGTCGTTTTCAGAAGGGATTGCGGTACTGCCGTGGGGAGATGGTTTTTACGATTCGGTCACAACAACAGGCGTGAAACGTACCTTTATTCACAACTTTGTAAGACTTCGGCGGGCAGCTTTCCCAGGGTTTGACGGCAATTAATCGATACCGATGGGGTGCGTCGCAAGGGTAGGGTAATTACTTTTCACGTGGCGGGCTGATCATGGCCTCTCCATCCACCACGACGGTGCCCTCCTGGTTAACGCAGGTGGTTTTCATGCGTACCCTCTTTTTCTCGGTGATGATGTCAATGACTTCGACGGTGGCCGTAATGGTATCGCCAATGATCACCGGTGCCAGAAATTTAAGACTCTGGGACATGTAGATGGACCCCGGACCGGGCAACCGGGTACCCAACAGGCTGGAGATGAGTCCGGCGGTCAGCATACCGTGGGCAATGCGGGTTTTAAATGCGGTGGATTGGGCATAGACCTCGTCGACGTGGGCCGGATTAAAATCACCCGTGATCCCCGCATAGAGATACACATCGGTTTCAGAGATTGTTTTGCTGAAGCTGGCTTGGTCGCCCACATGCAGCTCATCGATGGTTTTACCTTTCATAGCTGTTCCTCCCATCTCTGCGAGTTGAATTACGCCCCTGGGGTTCAGGTCTTGAGGGCTTGCTAGAGGTTATAAGCACTGCCGCCCGTTATTTCAGCAGCCAATCCACTTCTCCCTGATATTTCTCCACGCCTTCAACAGTTGCCTGCAGGTGTAACGGCTAACTACCGCGGTACTTGCTTGG
>CBFCWR010000002.1:0-26404 GCA_965601575.1 uncultured Desulfofustis sp.
TCCCTACCGTGTTTTAAATATAGTAGCATACTGATGACTCAATTGATCCCGAAAATCCCTTAACAACTACTGCGCGAGCGGTGAGAAAATGAAGTATATATTTTTACTTATGATCGTTGGCATTGGTGGATCTTATACATACAAGTATTTTACCAGCCCCCAACAGCAATTTTTTTCCCCCACAGATCGATCTTCCTATGATCACTTGCCGCCCATTCCCCCACAATGTGAGGATCTAGGCGAAACTCTAGAGGATGCCGTTTATAACCACGAGTTGGGTAAGATCACAATCATCGAGATTAATCAGTTCTCCCGAAGGTTCCAATCTTGTCTCCTTGCTGCTGGCTTCACTGATGGCCAGGTCTATAGAATGTATGACGAAATCGTAGAAGTCGTGCTGAATATAGACTAGGACAATCTATCTTAACTGGGGTGGGGATGATTCATTATCTGTCGGACAGTAGGTCTGTGAAGTTCCGAGGAACCTCTTCAATGGATTTGTAGAGGCTCGTGTGGGCAAGGTTAAGCTCAACCACCAATCGCTGAAATCAACTTCATTGGCAATGTTAACCGTTTAAGAAAATCTGCAATTTAACCTTATTACTGAAGGTGATGTCTCATTACCGGATAAACAATTGACATTGCCGATGATTATCTCGGTTATTCAGTGATATTGATACACATCTGGGTATGAGTTAAACTGATACCAGCGCCGATTTCCCGACTACTTGCAGGCGCTTTATAAATTTCGCTAAAGCGTCAGAGCCTCTGTCCCACAGCTATTGATGCTATCCTATCGGGGAATGAAGATTTCGAATCATCTTGTCGTGAACTACTAACCATGCTCAGTCAATCCCGGGTTGGGTTTTGCTGGCCCAGCAAGCTTATCTCACCAGGACAGTTAGATGAGAGGTCTTTTAAACATGTAATCGACCGAATTGAAGATGAGCTTGATGCCAATGTAGAACCGGCGTAGAACCAACAAAAAAAGCGGTTAAGCCTTAACCGGCCTAACCGCTTGATATCATTTGGTAGCGGGGGAGGGATTTGAACCCCCGACCTTCGGGTTATGAGCCCGACGAGCTACCGAACTGCTCCACCCCGCGTTGAGAAGTGCAAATATAGCACGGTGCGTAATAAAGTCAAACGGTTTTAGGGCAGTGCTAGTTTTTGGGCAGCTCCACCAGCGACTGGATTGACGCCATGATATCTTCCGGAAGCCGAACCAGTTTCCCCTCCCTTGTGACTGCAGCGTGTACAGTATAGCCTTTAGCCAGGAGAGTTGGCCGGGGACGGTTCTGGTCCTGTCTGGTGACCCGGTAGTTGAACTTACAGCTGAATTTGTTGAGCTCACCGATCGTGGTTTCAATAGTGAGCAGATCGTCATAGAACGCAGGTGCTTTGTAGCGGGCATACGTTTCGGTGACCGGCAGGATCAAGCCACGCGCCTCTATTTTTTTGTAGGAGCACACATGGGCCCGCATCAGCTCGGTGCGACCTTGTTCGAAGAAGCGCAGGTAGTTGGCATTATAGACGACTCCGCCAGCATCTGTGTCGCCGTAGAGAACCCGATACCGGGTGGTGAAAACAAAAGGAATGTCATCAGCCATGGGGCACCCTCTTTTCGAGCAGGTATTCGATCAACCTGTACCCGGCAATACGGTGCAATCCGTTGTTCCCGATAAGCAGTCTCTCGTCGAGTGGCAGTCCAGATCCGTCGGCAGCATGTCTCGAATCGTAGATCATGGCCGGAACCGGCTCGGCGGTGTGAGTCTGGAGTGACAACGGGGTGAAGTGATCCATGGTCACGACCACACGAAACGGCTGCTGGCGTTTTCGCAAAGCGGCAACGACGGGACCGACTATGCGCTGGTCGAAATCCTCGATGGCCTGAATTTTATGATCGAGTCTACCCTGATGGCCGGCTTCATCCGGAGCTTCCAGATGGACAAATACAAAATCCTGAGTCTCAAGTGCCTCGAGGGCGGCCGCCGCTTTGCCCTCGTAATTGGTGTCGATGTAGCCGGTGGCCCCCTCAACCTTGGCGATGTCGAGCCCAACACAAACTCCAAGTCCATTCAGCAGATCTACGGCGGAAATCATCGTACCACTGATATTAAAGCGTGCCTTCAGTGATGGCATGGCTGGCATTTTTCCCGAACCCCAGGGCCAGATGCTGGTGGCCGGACGTTTACCTTTTTCAACGCGTGTACGGTTTACCGGGTGATCTGCCAGAATCTGCCGGGCGTTTCGCAACAGCTGCGCCCAGTCGGGAGAATCGAGATAAGCCTGGAAATAATCGCTCACATCTTTACCGATGTAGTCGTGGGGAGGCACTGCGTCGAGGGCTGAGATGGAATCATTTACCACGAGCAGATGTCGATAACTGATTCCGGAGCAGAAACGGACTCGTTCACTGCCGCACTGCTGCTGAATCGCGGAGATCAATTCAGCCGCTTCTTCACTGCTGATGTGGCCGGCGGTGAAATCGACCATGCGGGTGCGCTCGTTCTCGTGCTCGAGGGTCACCAGATTGCAACGAAAAGCGGTCTCGTTGTCAGCCAGCTCGATTCCCATGCTGGCCGCCTCCAGCGGCGCCCTGCCGGTGTAATAACTTGCCGGATCGTACCCCAGCAGGGACATGTTGGCGACGTCGCTGCCGGGATGAAATCCGTCGGGTACGGTGGTAACCTCGAACAGGGTGGAGCGTGTGCACAAGTCGTCCATGGCCGGAGTGGAGGCGGCTTCAAGGGGCGTTTTGTTACCGAGTTTTTCAATGGGATGGTCACCCATGCCATCGCCGACGAGGATAAGGTATTTCATAATCGATTCAGCAACCTAATTGGTTAATCCTCGTCAATTTGTACACGGATGGTTACCGTCGGTTCGGTGCAGAAATCCAGGCCGTTTATTTCTTCGACCGCATTTTGCACAGACGATTCAAGGGCCATATGGGCACGCAGCACCACGTGGACAGGCTTGCCAGGCTTTTCGCCTTTTTGGATTACCGAGCGGATGGAAATACCATGTTTCCCTAGAATTCCCGAAATTGCCGACAGCACACCGGGCTCATCCAGGACGGAAACCCTGAAATAGTAGGGGCAGGTGAGCTCACCCATCGGAGTGATCGAGGGCGCAGTGAAATGTTGAGGCAGATAGGAAAGCGGCGGAACCCGGTTGATCGACGAGGAAATGATGTTGCGGGCAATATCGACCACATCGGCTGCCACCGCGCTGCCGGTGGGCATCATGCCGGCTCCGTGACCGTAAAACAAGGTGTCGCCAACCGTGTCGCCGGTGATCTGTATGGCGTTGAATGAGCCGTTGATATTGGCCAGCATCGATTTTTCAGGGACCATGGTCGGATGGACCCGAGCCTCCATGTGATCGCCATTATTTCTGCTGATCGCCAGCAGTTTGATCCGGTAGCCGAATTCTTTGGCAAAATCGATATCGATCGGCTTGATACTGCTGATTCCCTCGACATAAATGTCATCCAGGTGCACGTGCTGACCGTAGGCGATGGACATCAAAATGGCCAGTTTGTGGGCCGTGTCGATCCCTTCCACATCGTAGGTTGGGTCAGCTTCGGCAAAGCCTTTCTCCTGGGCATCTTTAAGTACTTCATCAAACGGCGTACCGTATTCAGTCATCATCGTCAGGATGTAGTTGGCAGTGCCGTTCATAATTCCCCGGATCACCTCGATGCGATTCGCTGCCAGTCCTTCCTTCAATGCCTTGATTACCGGGATGCCGCCGCCGACGCTGGCTTCAAACCCAACTTCCACATTGTGGGCGGCAGCAGCTTCAAAGATTTCACGGCCATGGGTTGAGAGCAAGGCCTTGTTGGCGGTGATCACATGTTTGCCGTTCCTGATGGCTTCGAGCAGAAAGGATTTGGCCGGTTCCGTGCCACCGATCAGTTCGACGACGATGTCGATGTCCGGATCACTTATGACATCGCCGGCATCGGCGCTCAGGGTGACATCTTCATATTGGTCAGGCAGCGTGGAAATATTGATATCGGCAACCCGGCTCAGCTCGATTGGGATTCCAACCTTCTTCTCTAGTCTTTCTCGCTGGCTTAGTAGAGTTTTGGCAAGTCCGCTGCCAACGGTTCCAAAACCGATCAGTCCGATACGAATTTTTTCCATGATCTGCCGCAGGAAGTAAGGATTCAGAGCCGGTCCATGACGCCAGTGCCCAATTGCCTGGAATCACGCGGCTGAGTAATTGGGCAAAAGTACCCATTATCAGGGTGAAAGTCAAAATAATAGCGGAGATATTTTAGTGGCCCGGACCATCCTTTTCGGCTATAATCACAGACCGTTTTTTACGGGTCATCACGCAATTGGTTAATCGATGTCCCTCAGACAAGCGAGTCCCTCTACCGAGGTTTACCTATAATCGGAGTTCAAACAAAAGGAGAGATTAGATGAGCATGAATATTTTGGCTTTCGGGCCGAACGGCAGCGGCAAGGGCACTCAGGGAGCAATCGTCAAGGACAAGTACCACATTCCCCATATCGAGTCCGGTGCGATTTTCAGAGAGCATATCGGCGGCGGCACCGAACTTGGCAAGAAAGCCAAGGAATTCATCGAGCGCGGTGACCTGGTACCCGATGACATCACCATCCCGATGATGATCGAGCGGCTGCAGAAAGATGACTGCAAGGAAGGCTGGGTACTCGACGGGTTTCCCCGCTCCAAAGATCAGGCCATTACCCTGGCGGAAAACTTGAAGCAGGCCGGCATCGAACTCGACTACGTTATCGAGATCGTTCTCGATCGGCAGATTGCCAAGGAACGCATCATGGGACGTCGTCTCTGTGTGAATGATAATAACCATCCGAATCATATCGCCTTTGAGGCCATCAAGCCGGTGGAAAAAGACGGCAAGCTGGTCTGCAGGGTGTGTGGCGGCGACCTGAAAACCAGGGCTGACGATCAGGACGAAGAAGCCATCGATAAGCGCCATAATATCTATTACGATGACCAGACTGGCACCATGGCTGCAGTGAATTATTTTAAAGGAGCCGGCGGGCCCAAAGTAATCTCGGTCGACGGATCCAAATCGATCCAGGAGGTGACCGAGTCGATCATGGCTGGTCTGGGATAAAGATACGACAGACACATTCAGCTGTTTTGGGGCATGTTCGTCACGAACATGCCCCTTTTGCATTTTCAGGTGGTTTTCGCTACACTTGAGGCTGGCGAGTTGATGAACAAACCATAGAGGCATCTCGGCTCTGAAGAGGCGGCGGCGACAGCCGCGCAGCCTTCACCACAGAGGAGTCGGGGTCCCACGTAATAAATCAGCACTATGCATGAGATACGGCCGCCCCTCGCTGGGATCGGCCCTTTTTACTTATGGAAGAACAACAGAGTACTTCAAGAAAAGGAAAAGTTTATCTGGTGGGCGCGGGTCCCGGGGATCCGGGATTAATCACCATGCGCGGCCGCTATCTCCTCGAGAAGGCCGAGGTGGTGGTGTACGACTACTTGGCGAGCAAAAAGCTGCTGCAGTACGTACCTGCTGACGCCAAATTCGTCTATGCCGGCAAACGGGGCGGTGTAAAGCACACGCACACCCAGGAAGAGATAAACCAGATGCTGGTCGACTTTGCCCTGGAAGGCAAACTGGTGGTTCGGCTCAAGGGTGGAGATCCGTTTATTTTCGGAAGAGGGGGAGAAGAGGTCGAGACCCTGGCCCGCAACAATATCGGATTCGAGGTCGTTCCCGGCGTCACATCGGCCACCGCGGCAGCCACCTACGCAGGCATTCCGATTACCCACCGCGGCTACACGGCGACCGTTGCGTTTCTCACTGGCCACGAGGATCCCACCAAGGAATCGAGCAACATAGACTGGTCCAAAATCGCCACTGGCGTCGGCACTATCATCGTTTACATGGGCATCAAGAATCTGCCCAACATCATTAAGAATTTAATCGACCACGGACGCTCTCCCGACACTCCGGTGGCGGTCGTTCGCTGGGCCTCAACGCCCGAACAGAAATCGGTGGTGGGCACCCTGGACACGATTGTCGATATTGTCGCTGATGCTGAAATCAAGCCGCCCGCTCTGATCGTGATCGGAGAGGTGGTCGAGCTTCGAGATACCATTGACTGGTTCGAAAAACGGGAATTGTTCGGCAGACGAATCATCGTTACCAGAACCAGGGAGCAGGCGAGCGAGCTGGTTGCCGGTCTTGAAGAGAACGGTGCGAGTTGCTACGAGTGCGCAACGATCAGTATTAAACCGGTCGAGGACTACGATATTCTTGATGAAGCTCTCGAGAGAATCGATGAATATCACTGGGTGCTGTTCACCTCATTGAACGGGGTCAGATATTTCTTCAACCGGCTCTATGAAAAAGGATTGGACGCCCGTGACCTGAAGGGCCCCGACATTGGTGTTGTGGGTAAAAGCACCGCCGATCTTCTGCTGGAATATGGTATAAATGCCGATCTGATTCCACCTGTGTTCACCGGTGAGGGGCTCGCAGAGAGTCTTTTGGATCAGGGTGTTGAAGGCAGAAACGTGTTGATCCCCCGAGCAGTTGAGGGACGTGAAGTGCTGCCGGAGACTTTGCGCGGTGCGGGCGCTCAGGTGACGATCGCTCCCATTTACCGGAATGTGCGGCCCCTGGGACGCATTGAAGAACTCAGGGCCGAGCTGGAAAGCGGCGAGGTCGACATGGTTACCTTTACCAGCTCCTCGACGGTACGAAACTTCCTGACCATGGTCGATGCCGCAGATCAGGAGGAACTGGAACGGTTGATGTCCGGGGTCTCGATTGCCGCCATCGGCCCCATCACCGCGAAAACTGTGACAGACAATGGCCTGAAGGTGGATGTGCAGCCGGAACAATACACCATAGAGGCGATGATCAGAGCGATTATCGACTTTTATCACAACTGATCAGAAGCTCATGAATGGCGGGGAAGCATACCCTGGGTGCGAAGCATACACTGTTCTCCCTGAAGGACTGCAGTGCAGGGACGTAAAAGACAGTCCCGGCCGGGTCAGCCAGTCCATCGAAAAGGATGAGTCTGAGAAAGAGCAGCAGAGAGGGCTGCTCTGCCGTCACTGTCGTCTGCTCATCACCACTACCAAGGAGCGGCTCGACAAAGACGGCACACACCTGCATACTTTTTTCAATCCCGCCGGGGTCGTCTATGAGATAGGGTGTTTCAGAAGGGCGCCCGGTTGTGTCCCGTTTGGCCCATCAAGTACGGAATTCGCCTGGTTCAAAGGTTATTCGTGGCAAATAGTCTATTGCCGGGGATGCCAGCAGCATCTGGGCTGGCTGTTCAGCGGTGAGAACCAGTTCTTCGGAATTATCGTCAATAAGCTTATCGAAGCGTAAGACTACTGCGCAATAATCCTAATTTTCACACCAGTCTCATTGACGGTTTGAGGCCGCGTCCGCAGGCTGTTCAATTATTTCTGATCAGATCAATCAGTTCCTGGGTACTGAGTCGACCGCTGGCATCGGTGCCTTCGAGTAAACTGTCGGCCAGATCCCTCTTTTCCTGGTGGAGCTGAACGATCTTTTCCTCGATAGTGTGCGTGCAGACCAAACGGTAGATTGTCACCGGCCGGGTCTGGCCTATTCGATGGGCGCGGTCCGAAGCCTGGTCCTCCACCGCTGGATTCCACCAGGGATCCATGTGGATGACATAGTCGGCGGCGGTCAGGTTGAGGCCCAGTCCGCCAGCTTTCAAACTGATCAGAAAGAGATCTCCCTTACCCGATTGAAAGGCTTCCACCCGTTCCTTGCGATGTCGGCTGCTGGTGCTTCCGTCAAGGTACTGGTAAGTTATTTTTCTGCCGTCGAGGTAGTGTCTGATGATCTCCAGATGACCGATAAACTGGCTGAATACCAGAACCTTGTGACCTCCGGCAATCAATTCTTCGACCAGTTGTGAGAATACCGTGAGCTTTGAGCTCGGTATGGCCGTATCCCGGGCAATCAGTTTTGGATTGCAGCAAGCCTGACGCAACCGCATGATCTCAGTGAGCACCTGTAAATGCTTGCCTCGATTGTCAGTGGATTGTTCAAGCTGATCAAGGGCGTTCTGACGCAGCGCCTCATAGAAATGGAGTTCTTCGTGGCTCATGGTCACTTCAAGAGTGACATCGGTTCGGGGGGGCAACTCTTCGAGGACCTGCGATTTTATCCGTCGCAGGATAAAGGGTCTGATCAACTTCTTTAATCTCAGCCTGGCCTCACGGTTATTGAAGCGTTCGATGGGAATGGCATAACGTTCATTGAACTGCTTGTGGGTACCCAGCAGACCGGGATTAATGAATTGGAAAAGATTCCACAGCTCACCCAGATGATTTTCCAGTGGTGTCCCGGTGGTGATCAGCTTGAATGAACCCTTCAGCGACATGGCTGCCTGCGACCTCTTGGTGGCCGCGTTTTTAATGGCCTGGGCTTCATCGAGCACAATGGTCTGCCAGTGGATCTGAGAGAGTTCGTCGCTCTCCTGCTGCAGCAGTGTGTAGGTGGTTATCAGCAGGTCAAATTTACCAAGAGTGGCGATCACTTCTTTTCTGTTTTTACCGCCGAGTTGCCGGATCTTCAGCGTTGGAGTAAAGCGGGCAACTTCGCTCAGCCAGTTGGTCGATACCGATGTGGGAGCAACCACCAGAGAGGGTCCGTCGGCAGCGTGTTGGAGGATGATTGCCAACGACTGCAGTGTCTTGCCGAGCCCCATGTCATCGGCCAGACAGCCGCCGACCCCCCACTGGGCAAGACGGGCCAGCCAGTGATAACCCTCGAGCTGGTAGTCTCTGAGTTCAGCCCTCAGCGTTGAGGGAAGTTCCGGAGTGATGGCCTGGGCCTGCTCAATGGTTGCAACCTGATCACGCCAGGCTTTGTCCGTCGTTGTAGTGGCCTGCTCGACGAGTTTCTCAAGGGAATGGGCAGCCAGGGGGTGAACCGAGATCTCATCGGCTTCCGCAGTATCCTCGCCGAAGGTGTTCAATTCATCCAGTCGCTTTCTGAATTCCCTGGTCAGTGCAACATAGTGGCCGTCTTCAACCTCGATGAATCGACCGGAGCTGGATCGGATGCGGCTCAGAATATCTTTCAGGTCAATGACCAGTTCCTGGTCAAGTACCAGCTCTCCGCTCAAGCCAAACCAGTTCTGCCGGTTAGTGCGTATCTTCAGGTTAAGGTTTTTGAGCGAGGCCTGATGACTGATGACGAGTTTTTCGCCTTCGGGCCACTCGACAACCACCTGGTCACTGATCTCCCTGAGCTCGAGAAGCGCTTGCAAGCAGTCTTCCGGATCCTGCAGATGCCACTCCCGGTCCCGCTCCTGTTCCAGATCGACCGCCAGATCCAGAATCGGACACTGTTCTTCTATTTCCCGAGCTTTCTGTTCCTCTTCGGCAAGGTCTCGCTTGGTCTGTACCCGCTTACCCTCTATTTCCGCCATGATATTTTCAGCCCCCTGGCCAGGCTTCACATAATGGTTACCGGACTTGAAAGGATTGACCAGCATTTCCAGCCGGAAGCCGCTGCCAAAAGGCAGAATATGAATGTAGATGGTCGAATCAGCCTCGACCATGACGATGTCTTGAGCATGACTGGAAGAGCGGTCAGCGCCGATGGCCGAATGTACTGTCATGAAGGAAGAGATATTGCCGATGGCGGTCAACACTTCTTCACTTGCTTCGACCGGGACGGTGAGTCCAGTTTTGCCGGTGATGGCGGCAATACGTCTGTGATTATCGTTTATTCTGACGACTTTAAAGCGAGTAAGGGTTTCCCGGACCAGCATAATGCTGTCACCGCTCACCGGCAGGGCGAAATTGATATGCAGTTCATCACCCCTGTTCTCCACCAGCAGTTCAGGTTCGCCGGTGATGAAATCTACGGGTGTAGTCGGCTGATCGTGCAGAAAAAGCAGGGGGTGGCCAACCAGGGCGAGCAACAGTTTCTGCTGGTTGAAGCTGTAATGAGGCTGGCTTTCTCCACTGTCTGTTTTACGAATTGCCAAACAGACCTTTCGGTCCTGAAGGCTGAGGAAGGGCAACCGGCTAGATTCGTGCAGGCGGGCCAGCGAGATAGGTCGGCCTCTGCTCCAGCTGCCGTCATCTGAAAGTCTCTGCTCGCGAGGGCGGACCGTGAGTAGCTCATTTTCATAGCCGATAAGCCAGATCAGCCGGCGGTCCTGGTCCTTATATTCCTGCACCGCGCTGGACGAGATGTTGATCAGCGCCTGGAGGCTGCGTTTCCAGGGCTCCTCAGGCTCGATCAAATCAACAAAGGGGTGCAGGGCTTCAATGTTCGGAGACGAATCAGTCGGCGTGTCGGGAGCGGAAGAGGCTGAGGCTTTCAAGAGCTCAGAGAACAGGACCGTGAATAATCCGTACTCATGGGCGGCGGCCCTGCGGTAGGCATCCTTTACCGCCTCTTCCATTTCGGTTTCCAGAGCACCAGCCAGCCAGTACTGGACAAGCGCACCAAAAAGCAGGGTGACAGCCGAGGGGGAAGGCGACTCGGGGAGAGCGATCTCCTGAGGCTGATTTTTCTGATGAAGCCTGCTCTCGATGAGATTGTGCAGATAAAGATAGGCCTGGTGTTCTTCGCTTTCTTCGAAAAGACTCAAAGCAATGGTAATCTGGCGGGTCGCATGCCCCAGGAAGCCTGCACCTCTGGCCGCAGAACTCAGGACATGAAAGAGGCCCTGGATACCTACAAAAGCGACGATGTCTGTCTGGTTGATGGAGCCAAGGGTTTGCAGGTCTTCGTCGAAAAGCGCCGCTGCCTCTTGGTAATTGCCCCTGAGAAAAGCGATCGTGCCTCGAGATCCGGTGGCCAGACCGATGTTGACATTGCTGTTGAGCAGGTCACTGGCTTTGTCGCAGTCACCCTGGAACAGATATAGATTCAGCAGAAGCCTTTGAAAAGGGATATATTCATCCTCGTCGAGGGCGGCAAAATTGTCCGGGTTATTTATATAGGCGGTTATCTCGGGGAATGACTCCAGGCGCCTCTGGGCATGAAGAACGATATGGTTGAGCAGGAAAAACTGGAAGGATGGGGGCAATGCCCCAAACCATTGCGGGTCAAAGGGGCTGGTTACTATCTGGACCACCGGCGGCAGAGAGATTGGTAAGTCCTCACATTGGCTGTCGAGAAAATTCAACGCTTGATCAATGATCTCGAAATCCTGGGTGTATATGCCGATGCGTAGTTCGCGTATCGCCCGCCAGCAGCGGGTAGACCATTTTCCGTAGTAATAAGATGCGGGCGCCTCTTTTTGCACGGCAGCAGCAAAGCGCTCAAAGGAGCCTGACTTAACAGCGGTTCTGGCAATGGTCTCGACGATTTCAGGATGGCATTGCCGGCTGTTGTTGAGCAACCCCGCTTCTTCAAGTTTGGAAATGTAGTGATTGACCAGCGGTGTTGTGGGACGGTTCGAACGGGGACCTTTTAATTCAAGTCTTTTCAGGCAGTTGAGGACAAGGGTGGTGTGAGCAGGTTCATAGATTATTGACAGAATCTGCAGCAGCGTCTGTTCAAACTGACCGAGTCGGTCAAATTTCTGCAGACGATTTTCCACGTCGGGCATAAAAGTAGTCCATCACCAGAGACGATTCCAGAGCGCTCACATGTGCTCACGATAGATCGGGCCAACCAGCTAACATATCACGGGTTGTTCTCGATATAAACGAAAAAACAACGGGTGATCGATTATGAGAGCTCAGCAGATGTGGCGGCAGCGGGTGAAATACCCGCCGCCGCGGTGGAAGAATCAGAAATTCTCGAGACTCTTGTGGATGCGGATATCAGCTTCGGCCTGTCTGTTGCGCAACCAGGCGTCGAGGATATTTTGCTGCTTAAACTGCAGAAGCAGTTCTCTGTATCGTTCCCGGTCGTCCTCGTTCATGGCGGCTTCCGGGGGGGTTCTCTGATCAAAACGATAGACGAAATAGGAGTCGTCAACCACTCCTGGCTCCGAGGCTACCGGCGCCGAGCGTGTGAGCCTGAAGGCATCATTTACCAGGGCCTGGGGAAAATCAGAAGCATGAGCCGGATCGTTTTTCAGCAGGGGGCCTGACTCCTGCAGGGTAAGTCCTCTGTCCTGGACCGCCTGGTCGAAGCTTGAACCCTCCTCTGCGGTCGCAGCGATCAGTTGTTCCGCATCTGCCTTTGCGGCATCGGCGGCCTTCTCTGCCCGGAAATCCTCTTCAACCTGATCCCGCACCTCATTCAGAGCGGGGATTTGCGGCTCCATTACAGATTCAGCGGTGATGATCACGTAGCCTTCACCGGTTTCGACGATTGAGCTCAGCTCGCCTTCCTGCAGCTCGAATGCCCGATCCAGAAAGGCAGGATCTGCTGCCACCCCGGCCGGAGGGTTACTGCGTGTGAAATAATCAGTTTCAATCAGATGGGCCTCCCCATTCTGCTCCAGGTAGGCAGCAAGGCTTCCCGCTCCAATGACTTCTTCATAGGCGGAATTGGCCAACTGAAATGCCAGTGGCGCGGCCTGTTCGAGCTGCACGGCAGAGATAATCGTCTCCTTTGCATCTTCCAAGGGGGTGACGCCGCCAAGCTGAATTTCTTCAAGTTTGATGATGTGGTAGCCAAAATCGGTTTTAACCACTTCACTTATTTCACCGGTGTCCATGGAAAAGACCGCGTCGTTGAATGTCTTGACCATCTGACCCTGGGTGAAGAAACCGAGATCGCCCCCGGTGGCCGCGGTCGGACCTTCCGAATGCTGGGTGGCGAGCTCTCCAAAATCTTCTCCGCTTGTTGCTTTCTCGAGGATCTCCTCCGCTTTGGTCAGCTGCTGCTCATGGGTCTCTTCCGGATCGTCGGGTGCCGCCCTGAACAAGATGTGGCGGGCACGGCGTTTTTCAGGCACCTGAAATTCGGTGAGATGGTCATCATAGTAACGGCTTATTTCTTCCTCTTCTACCGTGATTCTGGCACCGATATCCTCGTAGAGAAATGGCAGGTAGCCGAGTTTGACCTGTTTTTCAGTTTTATACCTGTCGCCGTTGGCTTCGTACCAGGTGGCAAGCTCATCATCGATTATTTCGATCTCGTCCATATAGGTGTCGGGATTGAAAACCACATAGCTGACCGAGACGGTTTCCTTCTCGAGATTGTATAATTCTTCTATTTCGAAGTCGGTCGCCACCTGGGAGAAAGCGCCGATATTTTCTATGGTCTTGGTGCCGAGTAATTCATATCGGAGCGACTGTTCATATTTTTCCGGGGACAACCGGTTGGAGGCCAGGATAGTTCGGTAACGTTCAATATCAAAGCTGCCGTTGTCCTGAAACTGGATCATCCCCTCAACCTGATCCTGTATCTCGCGGCTGCTGACCATGATTCCCATCTCCTGGCCGCCCTGTCTGAGCAATGCCTCCTGGGTGAGCTGCCCGATGACCTGTTGCTTGATGTTGAGATTTTCAGCCAATCCTTTTGGCACGGTTCCGCCGAACTGCTGGGCGAGAAGTGCATAAGCCTGGTCGTAGGCCTGTTGGAATTGCTGAAAGCTGATTTCTTCATCGTCGACGACAATGGCTGCCTCCTGTTTGTTCATCAGGTTCGTACCGACTCCCCAGAAAATGAAGACCAGGGCAATAATTACGACGATTGCCTGGATGAAGATCGACTGAGCTCGTTTCCTTAGAAATTCAAGCATAGGTGTGGACCAGAAGTATGTGGTTTGGTTGGCAGTCTCCTGTTAAGAGCCGGACAACGGTGCGCGTGAGTGTGTCTCAGCAGGTAGTGATCGGGGATGGATTTACCTCGGATAGCGCCATCCTGCAAGGAAAATCGCACTGCGTCCCAGTCCTGCACGCCACCGCGGCACGGTCCGCGCAATTCCCCTGAGATTACTCATGCCTTTGCTAAACTCTGTTAATCGTGTTGTTTAAAAAAACAGCGATATCATATGGTTAAGGTGGGCTGATAAATTTAAATCAAATCATTGTTCATTTTCTTGACAAACCGTTGAGCCTATAGTATTAAGGCCAATTACTATTAATGTGTAAATGCTTTTTTGCTACTAGTAATATTGCTAGTCTTAAAGAATCACAATATCAAGGAGGTATGAAATGCCCACAGTAGAACACAATGGAAAATCCTTCCAGGTTGATGAAGACGGCTTCTTGCTCAAAGGTATGGACGAGTGGAACGATGAATGGGTCGATTACGTAAAGAATTCAGAAGGTATCTCTGAGCTGACCGATGAGCATCAGAAAGTTATCGACGCCCTGCAGGAGTACTACAAGAAGAACGGTATCGCTCCTATGGTACGTATCCTGTCCAAAACCACCGGTTTTCCGCTGAAGCGGATCTATGAGCTGTTCCCGTCTGGACCGGGCAAGGGAGCCTGTAAAATGGCTGGTCTGCCCAAGCCGACCGGTTGTGTATAACTAAATACACCTTCGTTTTTCAAGGGAAGATCCGCATCGGGTCTTCCCTTTTTTATTGCCGATTCGCCACCGCCTTTTCACAGCAGTGTTCCTCGATTGTTCTAATTCTACTGCGGTACTCTTCAGGGCTTATGGCGGCGCCCCGCAATCCCCCCCGTAAATTTATCTCACCCAGATAACTCTTCCCCTCCTCAGTCACCATTAAATCAAGGTGGGCATAGCAGAAATCATTCATGCTCATCACCTTGGAGCAGAGTTCTCGCTGCTCATCGGTGAGCTCTACCGGCCTGGCTGTTCCACCGCAGTGCAGGTTGTTTCTGAAATTGTCCGGGTTGGACCGTTCATAGGCCTCCCAGTAGTCATCCAGGGCAATCACGCGTAGATCCCTGCAATTATGAATAAATGGCTGTATCACAAAGGGATAGGGGAGGTGGCCTAGTGCTGACTGGGTATAGACATCTTCGACCGAGCGATATCTGAAAATGCCCAGTCCGGCGTTGCGTCCGTCGAGCTTGACTACGACATCGGCAATACCTTCACCTGTAAAACGATTTACCGTTTCCAACAGGTCGTGGATGGTATAGATCACCATTGTATCAGGGATCATTGCCCACCCGCAGAGACGCGCCTGGATCGATTTGGATCTGCTGCAGAGCTGGGAGATAAAGGAGGGGATACCAATGATCCCACGCCTGGTCAGATCAAGCAGCACATGCTCTTCCTTGGGCCTCAGCCGCACCCGGCCGAGGACGATGTCACCTGCTTTGAGGTCCTGATAGTGAGTGTGCAGAGAGTGGTTGTCGGTGATGATCCTGGGTACCGCGGTCAAAAGATCATCTCCTTGAAGCGCTGGTGATATCTGCTCAGATCTTCCTGGCAGGCACCGCAGAAAAGCAAGACGTCTCCATTGATTTGGGTGGTGTCGCTGTCATGGGTGAAACTGCCATCACTGTTCTGGATGTAGTGCGAAGTCAGCAGGACGTCGTTGGCCAACTCGAAAAATAGTTCGTCATTTCCGCAGGTGGGGCAGGAGAGTCGATTGGCAATTCCCGGTGGGCGAATGGTCGGCATGGTAGATATTTATATAGGGGTATTATCCTCTTCCCAGGGCGAAGGACGGTGCGTGTAGGCGCTTAAGGCCATTTTCCGAGGAGGTCTTGACATCACTGTGCAGGGATGCCCCCGGCTCTACAATGAGGTTGGTTGCGGACACTCTTCCGTGAATGGAACAGTTTTTTCTGGCGGTGACGGTGTCAGCGCTCACATTGCCGTCTAATGTGCCGTGACAGACAAACGTTTCAACCTTAACCTCACCGTTGATCCGGCCCGATTGGCTTAAAATGAGATACTCACCGTCAATGTCGCCGTTGACGGTTCCGTCGATCCTGGCTTTGCCTTTAAAGCTCAACTCGCCGGAGATCGTCATGTTTCGGTCGATGACGGATGAGATGGTGTCGCTGTCGACCTTCCTGATATGTTTCAGCAGGTGCTCTTTAATTTTGAACATCGGTAGTGATTTTCGACGGTAAGCTATGTGAGATATCGGCAACTTGCATAAATTTGGTGGGATTCACCGGTTTTCTGTGCAGGCGGATTTCATAATGAAGGTGAGGACCAAGTGAACGACCGGAACTGCCGACCAGACCGATGATCTGTCCGCGCTTGACCGACTCGCCTTGCTTGACGACGTAGCTTTGCATATGCCCATAGACGGTGCGATAGCCGTTACCGTGATCAATCTCCACGTAATTGCCGTACCCGCCGTTTTTAAAAGCCTTGACCACTGTTCCAGCCGCGGTTGCCCGTATTTTCGTACCGTGTTTGCCGCGTATATCGACCCCCACATGGAACCCCTGCTGGTTGTTAATGGGATCGATTCTGTTGCCGTATTTGGAGGTAATCGCCCCAGTAACCGGTTTGCCCAGCGGCATATATTCAATGGTGCGCAAATAGGTGTCCACCTTGTTGATCAGTTCATTATAATGGGGTTGTTCAGCCGGTATGAAAGGACCGCCGCTGTTTTCAGGTGAATCGGGACTGCTCTTTATGATCTCGACGCCAATATTGTTCATTACCGATTCAATCAGCTCGCTGCGGGCGTTGAGATCGCTGATGGCACTGTTCATCAGCCTGACATTTTCGAGCTGGAGATTGGTGTTTGCCAGATCGTAGTGAACTTTCTGGTTGTTGAGTTTATACTCGTATTCTTTCTTCAGAGACTCTATCTGCGTCTGCCTCGACTGCTCCAGCCTGGCGATTTGCTTCTGGTAAAGGGCTGATATCTCTTCTTTCCGGGACAGTTCAGTCTGTAGCTCATTCACCAACTGGCTCAGGTTGCTCGTGGTGAACAGGGATCCGCCGCCGCTAAGAGCTAAAACCAAGGGGGTAACAATGGACAATAAAAAGGCTGCTGCGATGAGGAGGGTTTTCCTGCGAGAAATTTGAAATGTCGATGAGTGGCCGTCTTCTCCGGTGATGATAATATGGAAACGATCAGCCATATGTAGGCAGCAGCTTGTGCATTCTGCGTTTCATCTTTATATTCCGCGAGTTGCAGAGAAACCTTCATGCCAATCAAAATTATTGTACTGCTTATACTATTAAAGTTCAAATTTTCAATAAAAAAAGACAGTTCAGCTTCATTTGAACCCTTTTATCACTATGTCCACGTTAGTTTCCTGCAGATCGATCAGTAAGGCTTTCGGTGCCCAGAAACTGTTCTCAGGGCTCAATCTGGTTATCCATGACGGTGACCGCATCGGCCTGATCGGCCCCAATGGCTCGGGCAAGTCGACCCTGCTGAGAATTCTCAGTGGTTTGGAGGATGTGGACGAGGGAGGTATCGACCGGCGCTCTAATCTTATCGTCAGCTACCTGGCCCAGGATGACGTTTTCATCGAGCATCTCGGACCGTTGGAAAATCTCCTGGAACCGCTCAGAGAAACGCCGCTTCCCGAAGCTGAGAAACTCAATCGGGCCCAGGCGCTGCTGAGCAGGATTGAACTCGACGATCACCTCCAAGAGGTCTCACTGCTCTCAGGGGGCTGGCGTAAACGGCTGTCCATATGCCGGGCGCTGGTCATCGAGCCGGATCTGCTGGTTTTAGATGAGCCGACCAACCACCTCGATATCGAGGGGATCGTCTGGCTGGAACGGCTGCTGGGCAGCAATTCGCCCCTGAGTCCGCCGACTTTTGTGGTCGTCAGCCATGATCGTCGGTTTCTGGAAACCTGCACCAATAGAACCATCGAACTCTCCACTAGCTATCCAGACGGGACCTTACAGGTGGACGACACCTACTCGGGTTTCCTGGATAAAAAGATCCAGTTTCTTGATCAACAGCACAAGCTCGAACAGACATTGGCCAACAAAGTACGCCGGGAGACCGAGTGGCTGAGAAGGGGACCCAAAGCCCGCACGTCTAAAGCCAAATACAGGATTGACGAGGCCCACCGACTGCACGAGCAGCTGGATTCGGTGAAAGCGCATAACAGGGAGGCCCGCGATCTCGATATCGACTTCACCGCCACCGGCAGGAGAACTAAAAAGCTCATGGAGGTGGAGGACCTCGGCTTGACCGTTGACAACAAGCTGCTTTTCAAAGACCTCAGCTTCACTGTTTCCCCGGGCAGCCGAATAGGCTTGGTGGGAAGAAACGGCTGCGGCAAATCGAGCCTGCTGAACCTTCTTTATTCGAGTGCCCTGGGTGACACCGTTGCAGAGCACGGCAGCGTGAGAGCTGCCGATAACCTGGCGGTGGCCAATTTAACCCAGGATCGAAGGGCACTGGATCAGCAGATCACCTTGCGCAGGGCGCTGGCCCCGGATGGTGACGGAGTGGTTTTCGGAGGCCGTTCACTGCATGTGGTGTCCTGGGCAAAACGGTTTCAGTTCAAACCGGATCAGCTCGATACCCCGGTGGGAACCATGTCCGGCGGCGAACAAGCACGGATCCTGATTGCCGATCTGATGCGTCAGCCGGCAGATATATTGCTGCTTGACGAGCCGACCAATGATCTCGATATAGGTTCTCTGGATGTGCTCGAAGAGAGTTTACTGGAGTTCGAGGGAGGAGTGATCCTGGTCACCCACGACCGCTATCTGCTCGAGCGCGTCTGCGATACTGTTTTAGGCTTCGTTGGCGACGGTGTGATTACCATGTTTGGCGATTACCAACAGTGGCTGCGGGCGCTGGATGGCAATGGTGGTTCCTCGGATGGGGAAACCGGAGCGGTAAAGAGAAAAAGGCAGTCGGAAAGAAGCAGAAAATCAGGCCGTCTTTCTTACCTCGACCAAATCGAGTACGACCAAATGGAGGAGAAGATTCTTGCGGGTGAGGAGAACTGCGAAGAGCTCGAAAAAAAGATAGCAGACCCCGACCTGGCCTCCGACCCGGTTAAACTGCAGTCGGTGTGGCAGGAGCTTGATCAGGCGCGGCAGGAGGTTGATCAACTCTACCGGCGCTGGGATGAACTGGAACGCAAAAAAGCACAGTGATTGATCAAGACGGTAATTTTCACAAAGGATTCGCCATGACACAGATCATTAGTCTCGAGCAGATCAAAGAAATCTGCCTCAACATCGATTTTACCCCACTCATCGAAGAGGGCTTTGCGGCCTATTCCGACGGCAGAGTGGTGGTCCCGCCGGTGGGTGAGATGTCGTTCAGCGCGCCCCCGGGAGACACCCACATAAAATACGGTTATATCAAAGATGATGACAGTTTCGTGGTCAAAATAGCCTCGGGCTTTTACGATAACCCGAAGCACGGGCTGCCCTCGAACTCGGGCCTGATGCTGGTCTTCTCGCAGCACACTGGTATATTGCAGACCGTGCTCCTCGACGAAGGCTTCCTGACCGATGTGCGTACCGCGGTGGCCGGCAGAATTGCGGCAAAGTATCTGGCCTTATCTGAGATAGAGGCCATCGGCATATTGGGAACCGGCATACAGGCCCGTCTTCAGGTGCTGCACCTGCGGACTCTGACCCGATGCCGACGAGTTGTCGCCTGGGGGCGCAGTGATGAGAATCTGGAAACTTACCGCCAAGCCCTCGAACGGGAGGGATTTTCTGTCGCCACGACCAGAGAGGCTGAAGAGGTAGCCGCAGTCTGCAACCTGATCATCACGGCAACTCCTTCGACCTCCCCTTTGCTGTGTGCCGATCACATCAGGCCGGGAACTCATATTACTGCGGTGGGCTCGGACACGCCGCAAAAACAGGAACTCGATCCCCTCATCCTGGGAAAGGCCGATCTGGTGGTCGCAGATTCAATCCCCCAGTGTCTGGAGCGTGGTGAAATAGCAAAGGCGCTTGGAGCCGGCACACTGCATGAAAAACAGATCGTGGAACTGGGAGAGATTGTCAGCGGCAGAGAGCGGGGCCGCACCGCCAAAGAGCAGATCACGGTCGCCGATCTCACCGGCGTGGCGGTACAGGACATACAAATTGCCAAGGCAGTGTGCGCGGGCCTTGCGGTCAAGGAATAAGCAAATGATCATGTATCACTCAACCCGGGGACGTTGTCCTGCGGTTTCCTTTGATCAAGCTCTGCTCCAGGGTTTTGCAGCAGACGGCGGGCTATTCATGCCCCATCCTCTTCCCCGTCTCTCCCAAGAACGACTGGATCAGTGGAAGCATCTCGGCTACGTTGATTTGGCCAAAGAAATAATGGGCTGCTTTATCGATTCAAGGATTGTCCCAAGGCGGGACCTGTCCCGTCTTGTGGATCAGAGTTTCGCCCCCTTCGCCAAGGCTGATCCCCCGATTCTGCCGCTGGACCGTGACGGGCAGAGCTGGGTACTGGAGCTTTTCCACGGTCCCACCTTATCGTTTAAAGATATAGCCATGGGGGTTCTGATCCGGCTGATGGATTATTTCCTCGACCAGAATAATGATCAGTTGTCGCTGATTCTGGCGACCACCGGGGACACTGGACCAGCCGCGGCCTATGCGGCAGCAGGCAGAAAACGCATCAACTGCTGGCCGATTTTTCCGGCTGGCATGATTTCGCTGGAGCAGGAATTACAAATGACCACCATTGGGGCCGAAAATGTCAGCCCGGTTGGGGTCAAGGGCTGCCGTAACGGGGGGGATGATCTTGATCTGGTGGTGGCCAGTTTATTTGGCAATGTGCAGCTCAAAAAACGTCTCAAGCTGTCAAGCGTCAACTCGATAAATGTTGGCCGGGTACTGATGCAGACAGTGCACTACTTTTACGCCTATTTCCGATTAGTCCGGCGGTTCGGGGAAACGCTGTATTTTTCTATTCCTGCGGGAGCTTTCGGTAACTTTTGCGGGGGGGAGATTGCGCGGTCCATGGGACTGCCGATCAGATTCATCTGCGCCACCAATAAAAACTACACGCTGCATCGTATTTTCTCCGAGGGCATTTTTGAGAAAATGTCGCTTCAGCGCAGCCTCTCCTCAGCCATAGATATCGTGGTTCCCTATAATTTCTGGCGTTTTCTCTACCTGCGAAGCGACGCTGACCCAGGGGTCGTGAACAGGTCGTTGAGGCAGTTAACTGGTGAAGGCAGGGTGAAGTTTGATGAGGCACTGTCTGAGGAAATATCGCGCGGAGTCCTTTCAACCTCGGTCACCGACGAACAGACCCTGGCGACCATGCGGGATATCCACGAGCAGACGGGATATCTGATCGATCCCCATGGCGCGGTTGCGGTGGCCGGAGCGATGCATTGTCGATCGAAGATGCCGAAATCCGCCCAATGTGTGAGCGTGGCAACCGCCCATCCGGCCAAATTTCCCGAGGTAGTCAAAAAAGCGCTGTCCCCGTCTCAGGCGCTGCCTGAGGCCGCTTTTCATCCTTCCCTCGAGGCGGCAAAGCAGGCGGCTGTGAAGATGATGACCTGCGACTACGAAGAGTTGGAGGAACGGTTGGCGGCTGAAATCGAGGCCCGCCTGCAGGCTCAGTATCCGGACACGTAAGAGGACAGGCTAAGAAAATGGCAAAATTTACCACATTGACAAGCCAAGAGATAGGGAAGGTTCTTGACCGCTATGATCTCGGGACGCTGCTTTCCTCTACCCCCATGGACGGGGGACTGGCGAACTCGAGCGTGAAGATCGAAACCCGGAGCGGTTCCTATGTCCTTTCCGTGTGCGACGAGAAAGAGATGAATGAAATCAAGCGCCTCTGTGCGGTGCTCGACTATCTCGAGGATCATGACTTCCCCGCCACCAGGGTGGTTCGAACCAGGAATGGGGAATCCTCCATCGACTATCAGGGCAAACCGCTCTATGTGAAGCGGTTCATTGCTGGAGAAGTGGTGGAACAACTTACTGCTCTCCAGCTTTATGAGATCGGTGCAGCACTGGCGAGCCTGCATGAGATCCCACCGTGTCCTGAGCTGCTTACTACATTCTCTTACGGAATCGAGTGTTTCGATGAACTCGAGGCTGAGGCTTCAGCGGCTAATTACTGCCGGTGGCTGTCTTCCATCAGAGAGAGGGTGGAGGAGGCCCGGAGTAAAGCGCTGCCGAGAGGATTCGTGCATGGCGATCTGTTTTTCGACAACCTGCTTTTTGCCGATGGCAGCCTTGTTGCCCTGCTCGATTTCGAAGAGGCCTGCGACTATTTCACGATCTTTGATCTGGGGATGACCGCGGTCGGTTGCTGCGCCCCTGGCGGATCGTTTTCTCTGGAGATGACTGCGGCGCTTGTTGAAGGGTACCAGTCTCGACGCCGGCTTGAAGACGGTGAACGCAGGCTGCTGCAGTTGCACGTTGAATACGGAGCAGCCGCGACTTCATTCTGGCGTTATCGGCAGTACAATATGAGGAATCCAGATCCGCAGATGAAGGATCATTACCTCGCCATGGTTGACGTTGCCCGACAGGTGCAGTCGATTGATAACCAGGAGTTTATCGAATCGGTGTTCATTAAAAGCAGCAAAACCTGAAAATCTAATGGAGCGGAAACGGGTGAGCGGGAAAAAAATAAACTGCTGATCTTCTTGACAAGAGCAGCTCTACTTGGTTCTATTTCCTGTCACTGCAGGGTTTCCCCGCTGTCTATCTGATTAAAGGCGGGGATCTGATCGAAAACCACCTTATCGAAAAGGAGAATCCCATGAGAAAGACTTTTATGTTGTCCGCCATCAGCGGTGCGGTTGCCGGATTGTTTCTGTTCGGCCAGGTAATGGCCGCCGATCTGAAGATCGGCATCATGGTCCCGACCACCGGTTCCGAAGCGACCTCAGGCAAGGATATGGAAAATGCCATCAAACTGGCCGCCATGGAAATCAATGACGGCGGCGGTGTACTGGGAATGAAGATCGACACCATGACCGGCGACGATGCATGTGATCCGCAGCAAGGCACCGCAGCGGCCACCAAGCTGGTTTCCGCCGATGTCGCTGCCGTAGTCGGCGGCTATTGCTCCGGTGCGACCCTGCCGACGCTGAAAATTTATGGCGACGCCAACGTACCGTTCGTCATCGCGGCCGCCAACTCCACCAAACTGATCGATGCCAATATGGGTAATGCCTACCAGATCAACTCCACCGGCTTTGATCAGGTCGCAACCGCGGTGGCACTCTTTGAAAAGCAGGGTGCCGAGAAGATCGCGGTGATCCATCAGGGCGACGGTTACTCCGAGGACCTGGCCAAACTTACCAGGGATAAATGGACAGAAATGGGCAAGGAAGTGGTGGCCTATGAGGTGGTAAACAAGGGTGAGCAGGATCATTCCGCACTGGTTACCAGAATCAAGTCCAAGGCCCCGGATGCGGTATTCTGGACCGCCTACTATGCTGACGGCGCCCTGCTTATCAAACAGCTGCGTCAGGCTGGCTACCGTAACCTGATTGCCGTTGGCGACGGTTCCAACTCCCCGAAGCTGCTTGAAATTGCCGGCAAAGCCGCAGAAGGCGTCTACTGCTTCTCCAATCCCACCGTCGATTATCTGCCGGCGGCCAAGGATTTCCACGCCAATTACAAGAAGGCCTTCAACCAGGAGCCCGATGCCTATGCCGCTTTGGCCTATGACGGCATGAAACTGATGGCTGATGCCATCGAGCGGGCCGGATCCACCGAAAAGGACGCCATCATCAAAGCGCTGGGCGAGACCACAGCCTTCACCGGAATTGCCGGGCCGGTTTCCTTTACCGACAAGAACACTTTGGCACGCAGCAACTTCGTGACGCTGATCGCCAAGGACGGTAAATGGGTACTGAGTGAGTAGGAATTATCACCAGATCACCTAAGAGAACAGCGAGGAGGAAGAATGCGCAGGTAGCATTCTTCCTCTCTGTTTTCGCCTCCTCAATCGTGATTATCGTCGACTCGAGCGTACCAGAGTTCTCCCTCATGCGTTCCTGATTCGCCATGACTCTTCAGGATATTCTGCTGCAGCAGCTCGCCAACGGTCTCATACTCGGATCGTTTTACGCCCTGGTGGCCCTGGGGTATACGATGGTGTACGGCATCATCAAGCTGCTCAATTTCGCCCACGGCGATCTCTACATGATCGGGGCTTTCATCGGCTTTCTGGTGCTCTCCGTCCTCAGTCCCCTGATCGGTGACAGCTGGGCGGGCATAATGTGTTCCATGGTGCTCAGTATGATAGCTGTCGGGCTTCTCGGGGTGTTGATTCAACGCATCGCCTATCAGCCCATGCTCTCCGCTCCCCGGCTGTCGATATTGATTACCGCCCTGGCGGTATCGATGATTCTCTCCAATGGAGTGATGGCCTTCACCGATGGTGAATATCTCGCCTTCAGCACCGCTCTCGGTTACGAAGGACTGGAACTCGGCAACGTGTTCATCACCTATACCCAGATGGTCCTGGTGGGTGCGGCTGCGCTGCTCATGTTCGCACTTTATCTGTTCGTGCACCGTACCATGTATGGCAAGGCGATGCGGGCCATCGCCATCGATAAGGATGCCTGCCGTCTGATGGGCATTCATGTCAACCGCATCATTGCCCTGACCTTTTTCATCGGCACTTCGCTGGCTGCCAGTGCCGGCATCATGGCCGGTGCCTATTACGGGTCGATCCATTTTTTCATGGGCTTCGTGATCGGCCTGAAGGCATTTACTGCTGCGGTAATCGGCGGCATTGGCTCGATCCCCGGCGCCATGCTGGGCGGTCTGCTGCTCGGGCTGCTTGAGTCATTCGGTACCCAGATTCCATTTATCGGTACCGAATGGAAAGACGTGTTTTCCTTCGGTATCCTGATCCTGCTGCTGGTGTTCAAACCCACCGGCATCCTGGGTAGAACCGAGATCGAGAGGATGTAGCCATGGACCGACCCGATCATGCTGCATCCAGAAACGGTGATGTCGCCGGTACCGGGGGGCCTTTGCGCTGGCTCGAGTCCCAGAAGAACCGCATCATCGTGCTCACGATCCTGGCCGTAATGGCCATGTTTTTACCATTGATCTCCAATAATTATGTCCTCGAGGTAATGACCAACGTCTGGTTTTACGTGATGCTCTGCCTCGGGCTCAATATAGTCGTCGGCTATGCCGGTCTGCTCGACCTCGGCTATGCCGCCTTTTTCGCGGTGGGAGCCTACACCACGGGAATCCTGACTTCGCATTTCGGGGTAAATTTCTGGCTCACCATTCCGGCCGCCGTGGTGTTCTCAATTTGCGCCGGGGTGATAATCGGCGGTCCGACCCTTCGGCTGCGCAGCGACTACCTGGCGATTGTTACTTTGGGGTTTGGTGAAATAGTCAGAATCATCGCCAGAAATCTCGAGATTACCGGCGGCGCCTCGGGGCTGATCGGTATCGAGAAGCCTTCACTTTTCGGATTTGAAATCAGCCAGATATCTCATTTTTACTACGTCTTTCTGATCCTCGCCTGCATAGCCTGTTTTGTCAGTTACCGGCTGCAGCATTCCCGACTCGGACGGGCCTGGCAGTATGTCCGCGAGGACGAGGATGCGGCTGAGGCGATGGGCATCGACAGGGTTGCGATAAAACTATACGCCTACGTCATTGGGGCCATTTTCGGCGGCGTCGCCGGCTGTTTCTTTGCCGCCAAAATGACGGCGATCTCCCCGGAGACCTTCATGTTCCAGCAATCGGTACTTATCCTGCTGGGCGTGGTGCTCGGCGGCATGGGCAAGATTCCCGGGGTTATCATCGGGGCCTTTGCCCTGGTCCTGTTCCCTGAGGTATTCCGCGATCTTGGTTCCTCCCGTATCCTGGTGTTCGCCATCGTCATGCTGGTGATCATGCTCTACCGGCCCGAAGGCATCTGGCCCGAGAAGAAGACCTGAAAGGCGATGACATAAGAGGTAAAGAGTCAATCATATGGCGCTTCTGGAAGTAAAAGATCTGGGTTTGAACTTTGCTGGCCTGCAGGTCATCAAGGAGCTCAGTTTCTCTGTCGAACCAGGCAGTATCGCCAGCCTCATCGGGCCAAACGGTGCGGGCAAGACCTCGGTGTTCAATTGTCTTACCGGTTTTTACAAGCCCAACAGCGGCCAGATCATCTTTGACGGCAAACAGATAACCCGCAAGCGCCCCTACAAGATTACCCGCAGCGGCATGGCTCGGACTTTCCAGAATCTGCGGCTGTTCAAGAAAATGACGGTGCTGGAGAATGTCATGTCCGGCATGCACTGCCGCACCCGTACAGGGGCCATTGGAGCGATCCTGCGAACCGGCTCCCAGAAACGGGAAGAGGCCGAAATAAAGGATTTCTGTGAGTTCTGTCTTGAATTTGTCGGCATCCTCGATGAAAAAGACCGCACTGCTTCCAACCTCTCTTACGGCCACCAGCGGCGGGTCGAGTGGGCCCGGGCCCTGGCCACCAGACCCAAACTGCTGCTCCTGGACGAGCCGGCAGCCGGTCTCAACTTTGACGAGAAACAGCAGCTGATAGAACTTATCACGCGCATCCGAGATGAGCTCAGCATCACGATTTTGCTCATCGAACATGACATGGGACTGGTCATGAAGATTTCGGAGATGATCACCGTGATCGACTACGGGCAGAAAATCG
>CBFCWR010000003.1:0-25858 GCA_965601575.1 uncultured Desulfofustis sp.
GTGTTCTCAGGCATCTCCACCCAGTCCACCACGTGGTCGAGAATATAGCGCGGCTCGTCCATGAGGCCCATGGCCCTCGCCGTGTTGCACGAGTCATGATAGGTGGCTTTGACGTGGCTGTTGCGGCTCTTGTCCAAATTCAGCTTGCCGTGTTTGATCAGATCGGCGGTAAACTCACTGACATGGATCATCTTGGTCGAAGCGGCGTTGTCGAACACCGTTCCGGTCACCGGCGATTTGGGCACTTCAAGAAAATCCGCCGGGCCGTTCATGGTGTCCATGTACTGGTGCAGAACCCGCCACATGTGCCCGCACTCGCCGCCTAAGATAAACTTGACGCCGAGCCGTTCGGCCTCGGCGTACATCTTGGCATTGAGCTTCTTCATCGCCTCGTTGTTGGTGAACAGACCGAAGTTGCCGCCTTCAGAGGAATAGGTCGACCAGGTGTAGTCGATGCCTATGTGCTCGAACAGGATAAGGTAGCCCATGGCGGTGTAGAGGCCGGGCTCTGCGAAGACGTCGGCCGAGGGGGTAATGAAAAGGATCTCAGCACCCTTGCGGTTGAATGTCGGCTCTATTTTGATGCCGGTCAGGTTTTCGATATCGTCGGCGAGAAAATCGACATTGTCCTTGAAAGTATGCGGCTGCAAGCCCATGTGATTACCGGTCCGGTTCGAGTTCGAGACCGGCTCCAGAATCCAGTTGATGCCCACCCCGACCAGATGCAGCAGTTCGCGCAGCATAATGGTCACCTCGGCGGTATCGATGCCGTAAGGGCAGAACACCGACCAGCGGCGGCACTCGGTACACTGATAGGAATACATGAACCATTCCTTGAGCACGCCCACGGTCATTTCCCGACCGCCGGCCATTTTGCCGAGAATCTTGCCGGCCAGGGTGAAATCGTTACGGTAGACCGAACGGAGCAGCTCGGCCCGCAACACCGGCATGTTTTTCGGGTCACCGGTGCCGAGATAGAAATGACATTTGTCGGCACAGGCCCCGCAGCGCACGCAGCAGTCCATGAATATCTTCAGGGACCTGAACTTCTCGAGCCGTTCGCCGAGTCCGTCGATGATGATCTCTTTCCAGTTTTCCGGGAGCTTCCAGTCATCGTCTTCAGGGGACCATTCCCGGGCATTGGGAAAATGCAGCCCCTTCTGAGAGTTGAGGTACTCCACTTTGTCTTTTTTGGCAGGATAGGCATAATTTCCGGGTTTGAAAACCACCGGGATATCCATCCAGTCCTTGGTCGGCACGGCACCGGTAGCCATGGACGGATCCTGCGCGACGCTTTGGGATAGTTGTTCTAGTTTTGCAACTGCCATCGTATTAATCCTTATATGCTGATATTGGTCACTTCAGTTTATTGTCCTAAGCCGGCGCTTCGGCAGGTGCTTCTTCTTTCGGCTCCAGCTCTTTTTCCACCGGAATATCGGCTTCCACCATGAACTCGCGGAACTCGTCCTCATAGGCCGAGTAGGCATGTACCTTGATAGCGGGGTTCCATGGGTTGACATGGCGAACCTGCCGCGAATCATTTCTCATGTTTCTGGTCGGGCTCAGGAACACGCCTCCCAGGTGCATGAGCTTGGAAAACGGAAAGTAGACCAGTAGCGCACAGACCAGGAACAGGTGAATGTAGAAGATCGCACCGATATCGGTGGCAATCACCGGACTGAAGGTCACCAGCCCCACACCGAGTTGTTTTATGGCGGCGATATCGATCCCTTCACGCAGGAACATCCTCATCAGCACGCCAGTGACGCCAATGGCAATCAGCAGCAGCAGCGGGAAATAATCGCTGGACAGGGAGATGTAGCGGACCTGCCGGTTGGTGAATCGTCTGCTGAACAGGTAAATAAGTCCGATCAGCAGGCCGGCGTCGGTCAGATAGAGCGCCGGATTGCCTATCTCAAACATCGAGTCGGCCCAGTCGAGCCAGACAATGAATTCGGGGACCGGATTCAGGAACAGCCGCATATGGCGGATGACTATGACCAGAAAAGAGTAGTGGAAAATCAGGGCAAACAGCCACAGCCACTTGGATGATTCATAAGTGATTTTGGGTCCGTCATAGAGTTCCGACTTGGTATTTCTGAACAGAGACCTGAAAGTGAGAATCTCCAGCGCCATCCTGGCCACGACCTCGGTGGTCGTATGGGGGCTTTCCAGACGGTCATGTTTGACGAAATCCAGAGATTTCCCCTGACCGCATGTGGTCTGAATAGAAAAGGGGACCGGCGATTTACCCCACTGAACGACCCGGTAGACGAAGCCGCCCAGAAAGACCAAGACCGCCAGATACGGGATGGCTACACCGAAAAAGTACTGCATTCCCGGTATCATGGAACCTAGCCAGGCTACCAGTATCAAGCCGATGACCGCCACCAATGGTAAGCCATACTTCATTTCTTAACCTCGCTTCTTTAAAATGTTTTGGGCCCCGGATCGAAGCAGCTCGAGCGCGTTTTCCTCCGGGGCCGGTTACCTACTTTTACCTTTTGATATCCGTCATATTGTTAAGCGCTTTTGAAGGACACGCGCCATCTGTCAGTATCTGCTTCCCGGATCTGATTTCATCGACCCTGATCTTGTAAATTTTTTCGCGGCATTCGACATAGAGATCAAAGGCCGCCAGTACCGCGAGATCGACGCTGAACTCGAAATCGTAAAGCTGTTCGCTGAGCGGCTTTGTTTCTTTATCGGCTGACAGCACGTCTCTGGTGATATGTTTGACCGCATTCAGAGGAGCGACAGCCTGGGACGGGGTAAATTCCTGCACCGAGCGAAGATGCATGAGGCGGGAGAGCGGTTCTTTGTAAGCAGTTGTCTCCTGGTTTTCGATCAGCAGGGAAAATATTTTCTTGAGGGAATCCCGAACGGTACCGCCGATCGGGTTGGCAAAACTATCCTTTTCACGGGTGAAAAACTGAGAAGCCTTATACGTCTCCAGGGTGTATTCCACCCACTTGTCGACGATTTTGTATCTGTTGTTGTACAGCGCTTCCTCTAACTTCATCCTGCAAATCTCGCGGCAATTATTAGTTATGTTAATTATTTCATATGTTTATATCATCATTTCTGCGCACGAATGAATGCTCATTCACAAGTGATCTTTTCTATCACTTTTGTGCGTAATAAGCAAGATTATTTTGCCAAGTGACGGACTTGGAAAAGTCCGTCACTTGGTTGTTTTACCAGGGGAAACTAGTTGCGAAGCAACTGTACGAGGTCGTTGATAATCATTTCTGATTCGGTGACGTAAGGGTCACCGGCGAGATCGGCAATCCAATCATCGTCCGGATCGTTTTCGGGCGACTCTGGAATGTCTTCAGTAGTGGATGGGGCTTCCAGGTCCTCTTCTTCGAGCCTGGAGTAGTGAGCACCGACTTTTTCACGCGCCTGTTTTTCTTCCTGACGCTTGGCGCGCATGGACTCAAGATCGAGTTCGACAACCGTCTGCTCCGATCTTTTGGCGGATCGGGCCGCTTCCTCTTCGATGAGCAGAAGATCGGTGGATTCTTTGATCCGGGCCCTGCTCCTCTCGATGATGGTCTGCAGATCGCCGACCTTGTCACCATAGACATTGTATCTAACCGGTTCATCCTGGTCCCAGGGCAGGGAATAGTCCAGGTACTGCTCGCCGGATTTGAGATTTTGAAAGAGGCTGGGCAGGACGACATCGGGGACGACCCCCTTGTATTGAGTGGAGCCGCCGTCAACCCGATAAAATTTCTGGATGGTCGCCTTCAGGGCACCCAGATCATCATAGCGCCGCAGGTGCAGGAGCGGGATGTTCTCGTTGAGATCGATGATCGTCTGCACGGTTCCCTTGCCATGGGTATGCTGACCGCCGACCACAATGGCCCGACGGTAATCCTGCAGCGCAGCAGCAACGATTTCCGAGGCGGAAGCCGAAAAGCGATTTACCAGTACCACCAGTGGGCCGTCGTAGACCAGGCTATCATCGTCATCCTGGAGAACCCGCTTCATGCCCTGGCTGTTTTTAACCTGTACCACCGGTCCCTGGTCGATGAACAGGCCGGTGATGTCCACCGCATCTACCAGAGAGCCGCCGCCATTGTTTCGCAGGTCTAAAATGATCCCCTCAATACCCTTAGGGCGCAGTTCCATGATTGCATTTCGAGTATCCTTGGTGGAATTCCGGCCCATACCGTTGCGGCTTTTTTCAAAATCCCGGTAGAAACTTGGAATTCTGATGTAACCGAACTTGGTACCCTCAGCCTCGAGTACCGTATATTTGACAAATGTTTCCTCGATCTGGACCACATCACGGGTGATGGCAATGATATCTTTGATACCGTCCGGTTTACGAACCGTTAGCCTCACCTCTGTTCCTTTCGGGCCGCGGATGAGGCGTACCGCGTCCCGCAAACGCATATCGGTGATTTCCACCGGTTCCCCGTCACTTTCGGCAACTGCCAGAATTATATCCTCGGCCTGCAGCCGCCCCTCCCGGGCCGAAGCGCTTCCCGGAATGATCCTGACCACCTTGATAAAGCCGTCCTCTTCTCTGAGCAGTGCCCCGATTCCCTCAAGACTGCCGCGCATATGGATGTCGAAATCTTCTTTTCGGTCCGGCGCCATGTAATTGGTGTGCGGATCGAAGGCGCGGGCGACCGCGTTGAAAAAGCGGTCATAGTGGTCCTGCAGGGTTTCCTGGTTAAGCCGGTTGAAAAATTCGTTGAAACGCTTGCTGACTCGGTCGCTGGCCTCTTTCCATAAGGCTTCCTGATCAATGCTTTTACCCTCAGCCAGATATTCTTCTTCCAGGTCGAGATAGCGGTTCATGGTCTCCGCTTTGAGAATCAACCGCCAGCGTTGGCTAAGTTCGGTTTCACCGGCTGCAAACTCCAGTTTTTCCGGATCAGTCTCCAGCGACGCCCCGCCCTGGGCATCAAGGCCGTCGGCCAGCAACATATCCACCAGCCGCTTGGCCTGATCGATACGTGCAACCATGATGTCATAGCCCGCCTTTGGCAAAGCGATGGCCCCGCGCAGCAGGTTGTCATCGATCAGAGTGGCATAGGAACTCAGATAGTCCGCGTCTTCGGCGAGTAAGAACCGTTTCTGGAAATCGAGCTGCTTGAGATAGAGATCGAAGGCCGCCCGGGCCAGTTCGTCGTCAACCTGCTTGTCACTGTAGTGGATGGAGGGAAGCTGTTTGCCGAGCATGTAGCCGATCAGCTTGTTGCGCTTTTCATCGACTTCAGTTTCGCCCTGGGCCACCACCGCGGCCGGGCTGAGTAGAAGTAGCGCAACGATGAGGGTATATAGTAATTGTATTCTGCAGTTTTTCATAATGTCGTAAATAATATCACATGCCCGAAAGCGGGATCACTCGGGTGATCTCGCACAATCAGCTCAAGACTGGGGAGCTCTTCAGAAATTCCTCAGATCCATTGTTATACTGTGTAGGATAAATATATTCATGCATACCCAAAAGATTGGGAGAAAAGACAATTTTTCAAGGTCGCCTGCAGTCTTACCAGAACCAGGAAACAAATACTACGACAAATACCATGACTAATTCCGACAAGATGGAGAGATTGCTGAATCACATTGAAAGATTCAGGACAGAGAGAAAGTGGCAGCAATTTCACACCCCTAAAAACCTGGCCATGGCCCTGTCGGTTGAATGTGCCGAGGTGCTCGAGATATTTCAGTGGATGACCCCGGACCAGAGTCTCGAGCCGGATCGGTGCACAAGAACGCACCTCGAAGAGGAAATCGGCGATGTCATGATCTACCTCAGCCTGCTGGCCTCAACCCTGGGAATCGATCCTCTGGATGCAGCACTGCAAAAGATGGAAGCGAACGAGAGGAAATACGTGGTAGCAGCTGATTCTCAGCAGTTCAGAAAGTAGTTTTTTACGGCGGCAGGAATGACATCAAGGTCGAGACCAAGAAGCTGCAGATAGCTGAGTAGTTCTTCGTAGCTGCAGTTCAATTCGGTGTGGACTCCGCCGACCTTGACCATACTGGCTTCGTGGTGCAGAAATTCGGTCAATGCGACACCAATCGTTTCCTGGTAGAATACCCCGTTAATACCGTTGCGTTGGCAAAATATAAGGAATCGCTGCCAGTTGATGTAAGAGCGTTTGAGACCGCGGTAGCCGCTGGTTTCCTTGTTTTCTGGAAGCAGATCCCTGAGGATTATTTCCAGATAACGCTGGGTGACCGCTTCGAGCAGCCTGGCCTGCTGGCTTCTATTCAGATTGATCCGCGGTCCGTTTACCGCCTCGGTCAGGTGAAATACGGCGCCGTGGTAGGCAACCTCGGGAATTTCCCCCGAGTACCTCACTGCATACCACTCATCTTCAACGAGGGCTTCGGTGTCATCTGTCGGTGTCATCATTTTCAAGCCCGAACACGGTTCTGACCATATCTATTTTTGAGTCCTCACCCTTCCTGCAGCTCTCGCTCTTTAAGAATCTCAGGGGATTATGCAGCATTTTGGCAGTAATGGCTTGAGCAAGTTTTTCGACTTTCTGCCGGTCCGAGTCTGATAAATCCATTCTGGCCAGCGTCTTCGACACTTCACTCGAACAGATCTCGTCCGCTTTTGCTCTGAGCGCCGAGATGGTTGGAGTGATGGTCAACCCTTCCTGCCATTTGCTGAATTTAAGGGTCTCCTCCTCGACGATGCGTGCCGCTTTGACAGCCTCATTCTGCCGCTCGGAGCGGTTCATTTCAACCACCTGGCTGAGGTCATCGATATCGTAGAGAAAGACGTTTTCCAGCTCATTGAGTTCGGGGTCGAGATCACGGGGGACGGCGATATCGATAAAAAACAGCGGCCGGTTTCGTCTCACTCGCATGAGCGGCCGGACATCATCACTTTTAATGATCAAATCACTGGAACCGGTGGAGGAAACGATAATGTCCACCGTCTCAATCTGCTCCGCCAACTCCTCCAGGCTGCAGGCGCTGCCATTAAACCGCTTGGCCAGATCCACCGCACGCGACAGGGTCCTGTTGGCCACCGTGATCCCCTTCACCCCCTGCCCAAGTAAATGTTCGGCAGCGAGTTCAGCCATTTCACCGGCTCCAATGAGCAGAACCTTTTTGTCATCGAGATTGCCGAAGATTTTTCTGGCCAGTTCCACAGCGGCTGAACTAATCGAGACAGCGGCTGAACCTATACCGGTTTCACTGCGCACCCGCTTGGCTACTGAAAAGGATTTGTGCAGGAGTTTGTTGAGCAGTGGTCCCGTGCAGCCGAATTGGGACGCATATCGGTAGGCTTCCTTGATCTGCCCAAGAATCTGGGCCTCTCCGACCACCATTGAATCCAGTGAGGCGGCTACTTTGAACAGATGGTTGACCGCTTCATGGTTGCGATACACATAGGAATAGTCGTCCCATTTTTCGGGAGCAACCGCCTCGCCAAACAGAAATCTCTGCATATTCGGCGTACTCTCGGAGGTATCCTCGGCCACCCAGAGCAGCTCAACCCTGTTGCAGGTGGAAAGCAGGTAAAACTCAAGCGCCTGCTCATCTCTGAGCCTGTTCAGCGCCTCCTCATAGCCGCCGGTCAAGGCAATCTTTTCCCTGACTTCCAGTGGTGTGGATTTATGATTCACACCGATGAGGCTGATATGCTTTTTCGACATGGCTACATCTGGTCAGTTGAGTACCAGCCACAAGGTAATCATCACCACAGCAAAACCACCGACAATCATCAGCGCGGCACGGCGTCCTCGCCATCCCACGGTAAACCTCTGATGAATCTGTACCAGGTAGATCAGCCAGATAATGAGTGAACAGACCTCTTTAGGGTTCCAGCGCCAGTAAGTAGCCCAGGCCTGCTTGGACCAGAAAATGCCGGTCACCATACCCAGGGTTAAGAAGGCAAAACCGACCGCTAAACAGTGTGAGTTGAGCTGATCAAGTGCGTCCAGTGACGGAAGCCTGGAGAAGAAATAGCCGAGTTTTCTGCTCTTCAGTTCCCTTTCCTGCAGCAGGTACATGAGACCACCACAAAAGGCGAGACCAAAGAAACCATAAGCAATGAGACTGATGCCTGCATGCACCGGCAGCCATAAGGACTGGAGGGCGGGTTCCAGGGGGATCACATCCCGGGAAGCAAAGGCGGAGCCAAGCAGCAGGCCAAGAATGAGCACCGACACGAATGTACCGAAATTTTTAACCGTATAGCGCCAGCGGAAACTGAGATAAGCCGTGGTGGTCGACCAGGCGAAAAAGAAAACCGCTTCATGGTAGGTGGTGATCGGCGTATGGCCTATGGTCATGTAACGGGTGATGATATATCCGGACTGCAGCAGCCAGGAGCCGATCAACAGGAACCGGCCCCACTTGCGCATTTGATTATTCTGGTTCAGAAAAAAAACCAGGTAGGCCGCACAGGAAAGTACGGTGACAGCGAGGACAGCAAGAAAGAGCAGGTAGTTTATTTCCTGGAGAAGTGTCGCTTGGCTCATCACTCTATTATCCGTTTTTCCCCTGCTTTAGTTCTTCAAGAAGTTCCTCAACCAGCAGGCCGGCATCGATCTCTTCGGGCAGTACAATTGTCAACTGATGTTGCAATCCGGCCCAATCCTGTCGTTTGATGCAATCGAGCACCGGCAGTTCAAGAACCGACCTGAACAGCGCTTTGTTTTCTTCGGCAACACTGTGTCTGGTAACCACTTGCCGGCGGATTTTGGCCATCAATTCCACCAGCACACCATATTCTTCGCCATACTCATTGGCAAGTTGCTCTTTGAGCAAGAGTGCCAGAGCAGGACTACCTCCCCCGGTGGATACGGCAATGACAAAATCCCGTCGCCTGATCTTTGCTGGTACGTGAAAGTCAGAAAGTTCGGGATCATAGGCACTGTTGAGCAGTACGTGGTAGCGGTCAGCATCCTCGGCAATCTGCTGCTGCACCACCGGATCGTCGGTCGCCCCGAAAATAAGGAACGCGTCCCTGGCATCTCCCGCTTGATATGTTCTTTTCAGCCACTCGATTTCACCGGTTTCTGCGAGTCGGGCGATGGTATCCGAGGCGTGGGGACTGATTATCTGTACCTGACCTCCACAAATCAATAATGCCTTCACTTTTCGAGCCGCAACAGGGCCTCCTCCCACCACCAGGCAGCGTTTGCCGCCAATGTCGAGATTAACCGGATAGAGCGGGGTGCCGGTGGGGGGCGAATTGCGAATCATGTGTCTTTCCAGTCTTAGATCTCGATCACAAATAGATCAGTAGCAAACCAACAGCAGCCACCACCAGGCAGTAGTAGCCGAACCACTGAAGCCTGTTTTTCTTTATGATGTCAAGCAACAATATTATCGCCAGATAACCGGTGAGCGCTGCCGCGATGGTGCCGGCGGCATAAACGACTAGGGCATCCAAGTCTGGGGGGTGCGCTACTACTTCCCTGAAATTCAGCACTGAGGCGCCGAGAATTGCCGGAATTGACATGATGAACGAAAAACGCGCTGCGGTCTCACGATTTATACCAAGCAGCATACCGCAGAATATTGTGGTTCCCGATCGGGATATTCCGGGCATGACGGCAAATGCCTGACCACAGCCCATCAGAAATGCTCGTGGGCCGTTAACCGGGCGGCCTCTGTCGGGAATAAACCTGGCGGTGATCATCATCAGGCCGGTGACGATAAGCATGAAGCAGACCAAGGTTACCGAAGTAAACATGTTCTCGACCTGCTCTTGATAGAAGAGACCAACGAAGACGGCAGGTACAGTAGCGACCACCACATAGAGATCCCAAAAGAGGTAATGGCGACCTTCATCGTCCAGCCTGTTGAGTATCCAGAGAAACGGCACCGTGGCCATTGTGGCGAGCTCTCGCCTGAACACCGCCACCACCGACACCAGAGTGCCGAGATGAAGCAGCACCTCGAAAACAATCCCCTGCTCCTGGAACCCCAGGATATGGGACCCAAGTACCAGATGCCCTGAACTGGAAACCGGAAGAAATTCGGTGGCTCCCTGCACGATTCCAAGAATGATGGCTTTAATCAGTTCCACGCGCTCGAGTTTAGAATAATTCTTTGATTGTTACGCCTATCCCAAACGGTGGAGGCAGTGAGTTTCGTTAAAAAAAAAGGGTTGGTCGACACGCGTCAACCAACCCCTCAAACTACTGAAATTAAGGCTCTATGTCAATTAGCAACCTTCTACCGCGGCACCCTTTTTGGCCGTGGGAACTCTCAGTTTATCACCTGCTTCGAACTTATCGGCCTTGTCTCCGCAATTCAAGATGACCTTCTCACCGTCAACCTGCTCAACTTCACACTTAATCTTGGCGGCAAAACTCATGCTCGCGGTGGTCGCAACAAACATCAGAACAAACGCAGCAGCTAACACTTTCTTCATGATCGATCTCCTTTAAACGATTTATCTGGGCGCCAGAACCTCTCCGGCATTCGCAACGAATGTAAAATACTCAGCTATATTTGCAACGAAGAATAATCGCTGGGTGCTACCCGACTATTTAAGCATACGCTAACGTATCTGTTTTATAGGCGATTGTCAAGAACTCAGAAATCGAAGGAGGTTCAATTGATTATCAGCTTCAGATCTTTGACCAGAACCGAATGGGGCACAAACCCCGAATACTTTTTCACCACGGTGCCTTTTTTGCTTACCAGAAACGATGTTGGAATCCCGTATACTCCGCCAAAATCGCGGGTCACCGATTTATCTGCCATCATTACGGGATAATTTATCTCTTTGCGATTGACCATCTTCTGAACCACGCCCTTTTCCTGGTCGACGGAGATGGCCACCACCGAAAAGCCGGTGGCGCTGTATTCATTCTGAAGTTTGATGAGATTGGGAATTTCCTGAATGCATGGGGGACACCAGGTGGCCCAGAAGGTGATCAGTAAACTTTTCCCTTGAAAACTGCTCGAAGCAATGGAATCGCCGGTTACCACATCCTCGAGTTCGAAGGATGGCATTTTGGTTGCCGCCTCACCATCCCCGATGAACGGCTGTGCCATAAGAACAAGAATGCCGGCAAGAAAAACTGCGATTGTGATCTGTCGAATCATGGTTCATTCCTTGGTGGAGATTGTTGCACCATCGTCAATAGTAATTATGGCAATGCTTAAATGCCATATCATTGTAGAGCGTGTATCCCGAAGGTAATAGTAGAATTGTTCACTTTGCTGTATTATAGTGCGGCTTTACAAAACTGTTGGTTCTCTTTCTGCGGAAGGCAAGAATGAGCACGACATCCGGCATCTCAATTGCCTCACGCCGATCTCCAACAACGCGACCGCTATTATAATTACCATTTCGATAAAAACATGCATGCCAATCAAAAAATCGTATTGCTGATTCTCCCCGCCTGTTTTTTCTATCTACTGAGTTTATCCGCCACTGTCACCGGCGAGGTAGTTGACCGGGTCGTAGCTGAAGTCAACAACGAAGTGATCACCCTCAGCGAAGTCGAAGAAGAGGGAAAAGGCCAATTCAGGCAAATTGCCCTGGAAGTCCCCTCAGAAGATCGTCTCAACGCTATCGAGCAACTTCGCGAAAAAATTCTCAGGAGCTTGATTGACCAGAAACTCATCCGCCAGGAGGCGGCCAAACAGGGGATCATCGTCACCAGCGAGGAAATCGACGGCATGATCGAACAAATGCTCCTTGCCAACAATATCACCAGAGAACAGCTGACAGCTGACCTGGAAACGAACGGCATCGATCAAGACATGTTCCGCAGAAACCTGGAAAGCCAGATCTATCAAAGAAAGCTGCTCAGCAGAGAAGTCACGTCGCGAGTTGTCATCACAGAAGAAGCCATTCTCGACTATTACGATACGAACTATACAGAACGTATTCCGGAAGGCGGCTATTACATTCTCCAGATCGGCATCAGTTGGGGAGAAATGGAAGGTGAAAACCTCGACCCAGCGGTGCTCGAAGAACGCAAGCTGTCAGCCCGAGAGCGCGCAGAACGGGTTCACAAACTGGCACAAAGCGGCAATGATTTCAGGGAACTGGCCCGTAAATTCTCCGATTTGCCGTCGAAGACTGATGGAGGCGATCTCGGTGTCTTCGAGGAGGAAGAAATGGCGAGCTATATGCGCAGGGCTGTGACTTCGCTGAATCCTGGCCAGGTCAGTGCAATTATCGAAACGGAGGTGGGATATCAATTTTTCAAGCTGCTCTCAAGCAAGGAGGGTGGTATTGTGACGGTTGCGCCCTACTCCGAGGTCAAGGAGGAAATCAGGGAAAAACTTTACGACCAGGAGCTGAGGAAAGAATTCGAGGAATGGATTGAGGAAATCAGAAGCGACGCCTATATCCGCACCTCACTATAGCAGCCTCATGCACACTTTGGCACCCGACAATAGCCTGTTAATGATAAAACACTCATCATGGAAGTAAGCACACCGGAAAACGAATCCCTGGGGATGCTGCTCAGAAAGCTGCGGCTGGAGAGATCTTTGGACATCAGTGATGTGGCCGAGGAGACAAAAATTCCCCCGGCCACAATCAGAGCCATGGAGGCCGATGACTACAATTCACTACCGGCACTGGCCTTTGCCAGGGGGTTCTATGCGATCTACAGCGAACTGCTCAACCTGGACCAGGAAGAAATCGTCGAGCGCTTTCTCTCCGACTATCAGCAGGCCGATTTCAAAGATAGTGACGAAGACTCTTCATTGAGCCTTCAGGGTAAGCAGATCGGCAGCATGGCTGAAAGGCCCACTCATTTTCTAAGGACTGCCATCGGTATCACTGTGCTGGCGATTATCCTGATTGGAGCCGGGATCTGCTGGTATGCCGGTTACAATCCTGCAAATCATATCAGTCAGTGGTTGAGAAGTTTCCAGGAACCACAGGTAGAGATAATCGAGCAGACTAAATCAAATCCGGACAGTCAATAGCATTATCCCTCCCGATGGTTGTCATCCGTTCCGACCTGCCTGCTCTTGTCCTTGACAGCCACGATTACGGTGAATCCGACAAAATCGTCGTGTTCTACTGTCAGGAAGCTGGCAGATTAAGCGCGCTGGCCAGGGGGGCTCACCGCAGCAAAAAAAGATTCGTCAATAAACTCGAATTATTTACCTTCCTGCAGATATCCTACTCTAAATCGTCAGCGGGCAGCCTGTTCATGCTCGATGAAGCGGAATTGGTGAACAGTTTTATCACCTTGAGGACCGATGTCACCAGCTACCAGATCGCCTCGATTATCAGGGAGTACATGCTTCTGACGACCAGGGAAACCTCGGATGACGACCAGCTCTTCCAACTCGCTTTATGGGCTTTTCATAGCCTGAATATCGGTATTGACCAGAGGCAGGTCCTGGCGCTGTTCATGATCAAGCTCTTCGATGTTCTGGGCTATCGTCCCGATTTTTCTGTCTGCCAGAACTGCGGCACCACTCATGCTGAGGATAGAGAAGTGTTCTTTGATGTGAGAAACGGCACCATTACCTGCAGGAACTGCAGCGGCAGACAGGGGAGCAGCGGCCGGCTGCTGACACCGGGTGCCACGAAAATGATCAGGGCCGTACAGCAGCAGCCTGTCTCCAGGCTCAATCGTTTCAAGCCAAGTGGAGCTGTTCTGGACCAGATGCTCGACTGCTCCCATCGCTACAGCCGAAATCTATTCCAGCGCGACATTCACTCCTGGAGGGAGCTCGAACGAGTAATCAGCCGTTGACCTATCAGTTCAGGTAACGGATCTCGCCGCTGTATTCTAAGGTTTCTGTGCCGTCGGTCAATTCCAGTCTGAGTCCGCCATCGTTGGTGATGGATTTCGCCATGGCTTCATATTGAGGCTCTTCCTGTACGTCGAATCCGAAAATGATTCTGCGTCCCAGCGTGTCGGAAAGTTCTTTCCAGCTGCTGATCAGGGGATGCTCACTTTTGTCTTCATCTTCATAGAGACGGGCGAGCTGTTGTGCTTCCCACCAGTAGAGCAAGCCCAGATTCCAGCTCAATTTAGCCAGAAAACAGAGAGTGAATCTCTCCAGATCGATTGTCCCGCCTGCCTCCAACGACAGTGACGTGGCTATCTGGTCAAGGTAATCGGGAAACTCTTCGTTGTTGAGATTAATCCCAAATCCGAGCAGACAATAGTCTTCCCCGGAGACCGGTCCGGAAAAATTTTCTGCCAGGAAGCCGCCGACTTTTCGGCCCCCTATCAGCACGTCGTTGATCCAGCGGATCGAGGCATCATCGGCGCCATTTTCCCGCATCGCCTCGCAGCAAGCCACACCGACGGCAAGCGGCGCCAGCAAACGGTACTTGGGCACAAGTGTGCTGATATAGATGAGGGATCCCCAGAGACCGCCGGGTGGGGCATGCCAGACTCTGGAAAAACGGCCTTTTGATCCGCTCAACGAGTCCGCCAAGAATAGCGTACCGTTGAACACCGAAGTTGTCTCTTCTTCATGGGCCTCGATATGGGCCCGGGCATGGGGCATGGTTCGATCCATTGTGTGATGGTGCTCGATCACCGAACCGACGAAAGCTCCGTAGCGAAGTATCAGCCGGGCCTGATCTTCCTGCCAGCACTCTAATCGTGTCGGGAGTTCATGCCTTTTAAGGTAATTTTTAAGTCCTTCGGGTGTGGGGCGAGAAGCCATGCGAAGTCGATCGAAACTGGAAAGGTGAGGGTGCCGCCAGCGGCGCTTTACATCGCATCCCATTCAGCCTTGACCCTGGTTATCACCTTCTGGATCAAGGGTAATTTATCTGCCGGGCATACCCCTATGAGCGGTTCTCCCTGGGAGACTGAAACGCCGGGCTTGAAATAGATCGAATGGATAACGCCCTCCTCACCTGAATAATAGACCGGGGTGTCGCGCTTCATCAACGACATGGTAAATATTTCATCACCAGGCCTGATGGTGACCCCGCCGGCACCCTTCTGATCGATCCTCGACTGGATGTCCATGGAAAAGAAAAATTTTGCTGTTTCCGGTGCCGGAAAAAGATAAAGGACCTCTTTGAGTATGGCCTCGATGATGTCTTTCTTTTTCAACGGGTGTCTGATGGTCAGCAGCTTTTCGCCAGCCTCGACGAACTGATCCTGGAATTCGATGCGAATCTCTGAGACAATACCATTGATTGGTGCCGTGATCGCTTTCTCGTTCCTCTCCCGAATAATCTGGAACAGGGCGGTACCAGGAATATGATTCCATTCGCCTGAAGGGGCATCGACGCCGGCGCCTTTTTCCACGAGAAAATTTACCACACCGGTGTGCGGTGCAGTGATATCGATATAGTTGTAGGGATCCGAACGGTACTTTGCCAGGATCTCATCAAAATCTATTTCTTGTGACATGGTGATCCACCGGATAATTACTGAGCCGATCTTCTGTGAGAAGATAGGTTTATACTTTCATATCCAACCAATGGCAATAGAATTTTCCAGGACCACGGACTGCACCCACCTAGGGGAAGAGAACTTTACGGACAAATGAAACTGCGGGGTCGCACAGCACATTTTGCTATAATTTTCTCATCTATTCCTTTACTTTTACGCCACACTCCGTCCACCTCAACGGCAATAAAACAAAAATCGTGAAATGGTCGTATCATTGTTGAAGAGATTAACATTTTTCCTGCTGATTGTGAGCATCATCGGACTGGTCGGATTCCTGGCCCTTCCATTTCTGATCGACAGGATGGTGCTTCCCTCAATGCTTGCCCAAACTCCCTTTTCGTTCAGCCGGGCGAGCATGAGCAGAATTACCCCCTACCTCGCGGAAGGCAACGTCGAGCTGCATGACGGCAGTTCCCCGGTGATTTCCGTCCCCCGGTTTCAAATTCGCTTTACCCCGCGGTCGCTGCTCAAAAAACAGATCTCCACCCTGCTATTGGATCATGCCACCCTGCATTTCCAACGAGAAAATGGCCGTCTGGTGCTGCCAGGATTCATACCCCAGACCGGAACAGGTGAATCGGCTCCTGCAGGTCAGCTCTTTCTGTTGCCGCTCGGTGTTGAATCGCTGGTCCTCGATCGATGCCGGATCGTGATCCACGAAGCTGGCAGACCATCGCTTCATATTGGGGTTAGCGGTCAAGTGTCACCAATTTTTAATGCACACGGCACCAGTCACCGACTGGAATCACTCAATGGCTCTTTTTTCCTGTCGGATGACATCTCAGCGGCGGTATCCGCTACTGCAACCATTGATGATGAAATCGACATCAAGCTGCAGATCGACAATGGCACCTTCACATTGCCCGATGGGTTCCTGAGCGATCGTTTCACCCTGCCCCGTTTCAAGTCCATGTCGGCAGAGTTGGAATTGATTGCAGATGGTGCTTCGTTCGCACTCGAGCATTACAATTTTATGGGCGCCATCAAAGAGTTTCGCTACGACGATAAAATAAGCATCAGAGGCGGCCAGAAAGACAACACGCTGAATTTCGTCCTTTCTGGTACCCGTGATACCCACACCTACCGGTTGGACACCATCTCTGTAGAATCTCCAATCAACTTATTGTTAGATGTGACAGGAGAAGCCAGCTACCGAGGCGGTCAAGTGAAAACCTCGGGCAAGGCGTCCGCCGCCTGGTTGCATCGAGGCCCTGCTGAAACCGGAATTACGCCGCTTTCATTGAGCTTTGACACCATCTGGTCTGAATCCAGTGGGGCGACTCTGATGATCGAGGGCAGCAGCGACTCCGAGTTTGATCTGGTGCTGGCCGACGGCTGGTCCATCTCGGGGCTCAAAGATCTGAATTTTTCAAGCGTAATCGAATCGACCAGCCAGCAGCTCCAGGCAGACATCAGTGTGGCGAGCGGGCCATTACGTGTGTATCGCGACTTTCTCGAAGTGATAACCTCAGATCTCGATCTCAACGCCAGGTTGACCCGTTCCTCTGACCAGATTGAGGCCAGAATAAGATCCGCTCTCAAGGAAATCAGTCTGCCGGAAAAAGACCTGCGTTTGAAAAATATCATTGTCGACCTGCCGATATCACCAGACTCTTCATCTTCGGTTAAAAATCGGGGAAGGTTTTCCATCGAGGCGGCAGAGATGCAGGATGAACTGCTTTTCTCGCTGGCAGCTGATCTCGAAAATCGCGGATTCTACTACACCTTCGAAGGCGCTCTTGAAATGCTGGGCAGCGGCGACTTCAAAATCCCATTCGACGGCAGCGTGGATGGGTCCACCCAGACGGGAACCCTGGCGTGGAGCCTGGAGACTGGCGCCATTGAGACTGGACTCCTGCCCTCGTTTCTGCCCCTTCCCGTTGATCTCGATTTCACAGGACGACTCGAAGCCCAGGGATCCATAGAATATGACCGTACCATCCAAGCTCAGGCCAGCGCCGCCCTCATCGACACAAGAATCGATTTCAACAACGTTGCCATTGACGATCTCGACTGCACCATTGAATTTCCCGAACTGCCGCGGCTGCAGTCAAACCCCAGCCAGCGCTGCACCGCAGCTGCTATCGATATTTCTACTCTGCACTTCAGCGATGTGTCCGTCACCTACCGGATGGAAAATCCCCAGACGCTGTTCATCGAGCGAGGTAAACTCAACTGGTGCGGCGGCACCCTGGAATCGGGCAGCCTGCGCCTCTCCTCCCAGACGCCCGAGATCGACACCACCTTCTACTGCAGCCGTATTGGCCTGGCCGAACTGCTCGATCAATTCGGCTTCAAGGGGACCGAAGGCGAGGGTTCACTGAACGGTAAATTGCCTGTGAAGCTTTCCCGCGATCGGCTCGATTTCGACGATGGATTTCTGTTTTCGACACCGGGGACAGGTGGTATAGTGCGCTTCAGCGACACGGACCTGCTTCGCCAGGGCGTGGGGGCGGTCAGCGAGGCCGGCTTTTTCAATTATACGCTGCAGGCACTCGAGGATTTCACCTACAATTGGACGAAATTGAGTTTCAACAGTGCAGGAGATGATCTGCTGCTGACCCTGGAGCTCGACGGCAAGCCCAGCGCTGCCCTGCCGTTCAGATTTGATAAGAAAGGCATGCTCGTTGAGTCGGATAAGGGCCAGGGACTGCAGTACCCCATCCGGCTGGATGTGAATTTTCGCGTACCGCTGGTCGATCTGTTCCAGATCGGTCAGTCCATCAATACAATCATGGGGAGTGGACAATGAAACTGCACCTATTGTCTCGGCTTTTGTGTCTGACACTGCTATTCGGGCTCAGCTCAGCCTGTACCAAACACGAGGTGGATGTCAAACCCGTCGAGATCAAACCCATTCATATTACCATCGACGTCAATGTGAAAGTGGATAAGGCCTTAGATGATTTCTTCGGCGACATCGACGAGGCGGCCCAGGATGAATAGTTCTGTTGACGATAATTCGCGGAGGCTCAACATGTATAACCGTAGATTTTTCTTGATAATTGCGATCGCACTCACGGCTGTTCTTTGCGGCTCCTTCACCCTTCAAGCCGCATCGATCAAGGACAGGATGCTGGCCAGGATCCCGGCCATCAACGCACTCAAAGACAAGGGCACGATTGGAGAAAATAACCGCGGCTTTCTCGAATTCCGCACCGGAGACAGGTCACAGCAGAAACTGGTCAACGCGGAAAACAAGGACCGGAAGAGCGTCTACGCTGCCATCGCCAATAAACAGAAGGTGGACGTTGTCCTCGTCGGGCAGAGGCGGGCCAAACAGATTAGCGACAAGGGCAGTAAGGGACATTGGTTTCAGAAACCGGACGGGTCCTGGTACAGAAAATAGCCCCATGAAAGACAGGCTGTATCAGGCAGATACCGTTCCCGAGGATTTTGATTTCAACGAGCGTGTCGTCGAAGTTTTTGACGATATGCTCGATCGCTCTATCCCCTGCTACAAAACCGTAATTGGAGAGACCAGCCGTCTGCTGGCAGCCCATTTGCAGCCCGGTGATACGGTCTGTGACCTGGGCTGCGCCACCGGTACCGCCCTGCTCTACTTCGCCAAGGTCCTCGCCGACCACCGTCTCCGATTTATCGGCGTCGACAGTTCTCCGGCGATGCTTAGCAAAGCGCGCCTCAAAGCAGAGTTTTACGTCAGCGATGCTGCGGTCTCCTTCGAGCAGGCCGATATCACCGAAATCGATCAGCCGGAAACCGGCGCCTTTGTCCTCAATTACACCCTCCAGTTTATCAGACCGGTGGCGCGCCCCTCACTTGTTCAGAAGCTCTTTGAAAATCTCCGTCCCGGGGGTCTGCTGATCCTCAGTGAAAAGACGGTCCTGGACGATAAAAGGCTCAACCGCATTTTTATAGACATCCACCACGATTTCAAGCGCGAACAGGGGTATACGGACCTGGAGATCGCCCGCAAACGCGAAGCCCTGGAAAATATTCTCATTCCCTTCACCCGGCAGGAAAATGCAAAGATTCTCACAGAAGCCGGTTTCAGGCCTGTCATCACCTTCTTTCAGTGGTTCAATTTCTCGTCTTTTGTGGCCATCAAGCCACACTGATCCATCCCCGGAATGCACTATCTCAGCCACTTTTCCCAGAATATCGATCGTGATGCCATTATCGAGATACACGAGCAACGGCAACGCTGGGTAAAACAGCAGAAGAAGGGATTCCTCAGGTATCGCCTGCCCTATGAACAACTCAGCTCCCGTCAGGCTGTCTTTACCGACTGTACAACGGACACGGTGACCATCGGTCGGGCAGACGAAGTCGACTCAGAAATTCGTCAACACATCAAAGATCAGCTCAAAAGCTTCATGCCCTGGCGTAAAGGCCCATTTTCGGTATTTGGCATCGACATAGACGCCGAGTGGCGCAGCGAGCGCAAATGGAACCGTCTAAGGGACCGTCTCCCCAACCTCAGCGATAAAATTGTCGCCGACATTGGCTGCAATAACGGCTACTACATGTTCCGCATGGTGCCCGCGGGACCTCGACTCGTGCTCGGTTTCGAGCCCTCGGTACAGCACTATTATTGCTTCAAATCACTCAATGGTATGGCCGGCTTTGACAATCTCGAGATCGATCTGCTCGGTGTCGAGCACCTTTCTTTATTTCCCGAATCGTTTGATGTTATTTTCCTCATGGGGATTATCTACCACCACAGTTCGCCGATTGATATTCTCAGGGATGTGTGTTCCGCCCTCGCACCTGGAGGGACACTACTGATCGAATCCCAGGCCATACCCGGCAGCGAGCCGCTGGCGCTGTTCCCCGAGCGGACCTATGCCAAAGTCCCGGGAACCTATTTCGTTCCCACTGCCACAACCCTCGAAAACTGGCTGTGGCGGGCAGGGTTTACCGAGGTCGAGCACTTCTGCTCTCACCCCATGAATTCCGAAGAGCAGAGGTCCACCGAATGGATGGTGTTTGAATCTTACCAGGATTACCTAGACCCTGAAAATCCTTCCCTGACCGTGGAGGGCTATCCGGCACCATGGCGAGTATTTCTGTCGGCGGCAAAAAAATAAAAAGTTCGCAGATAGGTAAAGTCGGTTGCCTTTCCAGTGAGCTGTATTATCAGTTGGGCACATCTGCAGTTTTAAGTTGGTTAAACATAAAATTCATGAGGAAATATGATGGAAGCAGCGCAATGTACGTTGTACAGCGGCGGCCTCAAGGGTGCCGAGACCGTGTTTGGGGAAACAGCCGAAAAGTATTCGGTGAACGAAGTGGTCTTCACCTTTGAAGGTCACAAACTTGCACGCCAAAAAAATGTCAGGGTTCTCTCCAAGGAAGATCTCGAACGCGGCGATATCAGTATGGAACTGGCTTCCAAAATGCTGAATCGAACCTATTACGAGACTGAAAAGATCAGAAAAGTCCTGCAGACCATTTTTCACATGGTCAACAGTGGCTATCAGGTGTTCGTGATCGGCTCAATCCAGGAAGACGACTCAGTGAAGGGTGGCACCGGTTGGGCGGTGCAACTGGCCAAGATGTTTAACCGTCCCCTGCATGTATTTGACCAGCCATCAGGCAAATGGTTCACCTGGAGAGAGGGGTGGCAGGAAGATGCTCCCCGGATTCAGTACGAAACCTTCGTAGGCTCCGGCACAAGGTATCTGAACGATGCCGGAAGAGCCGCCATCGAGAAACTGTTCGAGGAAAGTTTTGCTTGATGCCTGATGTCGTGCGGAACCCTTGCGCCAGGATGTTGAACCTGGTGGCCCTGAGTTATCAGTAAACCTCACATCTGCGCCTGATCCTGAACTCCCGCTGCACGCCAGGGGTGGATCAGGCGTATACTTTTTGTTGCCCCATCTGTACACATACTCTTTGCAACTCGTCGGTCTCACGGGCCAGGTAGACCTTTAGTTCCTGAAGAGAAAAATTGGTCAGGCGTTTTACTCCGTTTAATGTCCGTGGCTGTACCTTGCTGATTTTGTGCGCCGCGCGCAAGGCGGCGGACTCCAGCGCAGTCTGGGGTACGACTTTGTCGACAATGCCGTAAGCCAAGGCTTGGGATGCACTGATTTCGTCTTCCAGAAGCAGAAGCTGGTTGGCCTTGCTGCGCCCCAGCAGTTTGGTCAGAAAAAAGGAACCGCCGCCAAGCGGCAGACCGCCGATCTTTTTGAAGGCATTGTGGAAGACCGTATTGTCGCTGATAACCCGGTAATCGCTGGCAAAGCCGAAATTCATAAAAATGGACAAGGCCGCACCCTGACAGATCTGTATGGTGAATTTGTTCAATTCGATGATATTGACTATGGTCTGATTGATGATATTGCTCAGTTTATTGATTTCCAGCAGCCTGGTTCCGCCGAACAAACTCGCCGCATCGGTGTGAGACAGGAAAAAATTTATGTATTCATCCACTCCTGACTCACTGTAGTTTGTTTCTAAAATGACCGTTTTGATCTGGTCGGCTTTTTTCACCCTCTGGAAATAATCTCCCAGAAAATCCCGTTTATCGAAGCTGGTAATGTTGTGGAAGAAATTTCCTGAGAATCTGATCCACAGAATTTCCTGATGGATTTCGGAAACGAAGAAATCCGGATAGCGTCTGATCAGGCCTGAATCGGTCATGGTAGCATCCCTCCCGAGGTTAAGGTTAGCCTGAATATTTCATGGAAAATCAAAATGTTTGAAAATTCACCCTTATTGCCAGAGGCAGTTTGAGTTTATAAAGCCTTCCCAACGCTACAGCTTCAAATCAACGGTGATAAAACAGGGTCTCCACCCTGAGGGCCGTCCCAACTCGTGAAATATCCCCGCTGCTTTCTTGTATGAATGCTCGGCAGAGCGCCTGCACAATCCCGCACACTGGCTCTGGTTTCCACGACATTTCCTGTTGACTAATTATACCACCAGAACGGGCGATTTATAAAACGTTCACACCAGAACAGTTTATTTAGGTGGAAGTCCACCGCGAGCAGGGGTGGATTGCAGACAGAGCTGGAATTTTATCGATCTGGGAGAGATTCAAAGCTGAGGTGCTGCCTGAAAAAACTGCGGAATTCATCACCGCGATGGCTGACATAAATGATAGTGCTGATCTGCCGGTCTACAACCATCTCAAGGAAGTCGAGCAGATGCGCCCGATTGCTATCATCCAGACCGTGTGTGGGTTCATCGAGAACAAGTATTTTGGGTAATTTAATCAGTGCTCTGGCAATCAGCAGCAAGCGTTGTTCACCATAGCCCAGAGTGCGGAAAGGCACTTTTTCCAGCGAGCCCAAGCCAAGCACCCCGAGCCATGATCTGGCCAACGCCCACTGTTGATCGGAGGGTCTGCGGTAGAGACCAATAGAATCGAAAAAGCCGGAGACAACAATGTGCAGGGAGTTGCCTGGGATATAGTGCTCCCGGTGTAAAGCCGGACTGACGATTCCCATTTCTTTTTTTATCTGCCAGATCGACTCACCGCTGCCACGCCGGCGACCAAACAAATAGAGTTCGTTGGTGTAACAGTCCTGGTGATCCCCGGTTATCACACCGAGCAAGGTAGATTTTCCAGCTCCGTTGGGACCGGTTATCAGTGTATGCTGTCCCTGGAGAACATGAAAATTGAAGCCGGAAAAAATGGTGCGCTCACCATAGCGCGCCCGTCCGTTCACCAGTCTGACCAGTTCTTCTGCAGGGCCCTTTTCTTTGGTGTTGTCCTGAAATTCGAGTATCTGACCCCAGTCATCACCTCCTGAGCCGTTTTTTATATCTCGCATCACCTCCGCACGAGTACCGGCTCCGGCCAACCTGCCCTTTTCCAGCCAGGCCAGGTGGGTACACCAATCGGGTATATCACCACGGCTCGAGAGAATGAGCAGCACCGCAATACCCCTTTCGAGTAGCAGGGTCATGATTCGATCGAATTCAACACGGGAATAGGAATCAAGGCCATCGTAGGGATTTTCTATGATCAAATGAGCTGCGCCCTCGGTGATCGCTTTGAGGATGAGCAGCTTGCGGCTTTCCCCCGAGCTGAGCTGTCGATAGCCGCTGTCCAGTACCTGAACCAGATTGAATTGCTCTACAAGCCCGTAATTATCCTGGAGGTTGGCAAGAAAATTCCTGGCCGGAGTTCCGGGATCCATACGATCCAGAAAATCGGATTCGTCGTTGCGCACTTCCTGTTCGAACACTTCCTGCTGGTCTCTGAAGCTGACAATGCCGAAATCTTTGGGAAATTTCAGTCTATGATAGGTGAGCAAATGATCATCAGAGCGACGGAAAAGTTCCACGAATCGATCTATGCCGGAACGGTTGTCACCATACACGCACCAGGCTTCATCTTCGCGGGCCGCAAAGCGGCTCACCTGCAAATGACCGTCGTCCACTGCTTCCATATCGAGCCACACGGCCCGGTCCGCATTGCCATCTCCAGTATCAACCATGGGCCTGCTTTACCACGAGTGACCGCCAAATTCAAGATACTCCCCGGCGCCACCCACCCCTCGAATTGGGTTGACGTCGACTGCGTTTCCGAGTTAATTATTGATATTTTGTGTCGGCTAAATTCAGTCCAAATTTCTCATTCCGGTCAGGCCAGCCAATGGATCTGCAGATCTCCCGTGGACCCCTGTAACCTGCCGGTTATTCACAGATACAAGGTACAAATATGAAAGCTTTAATCGCCCTGGAGGATGGCACAATCTTCACAGGGCGTTCTTTCACCGGCCCCGGCGAGGCCATTGGCGAGATCGTTTTCAACACCTCGATGAGCGGCTACCAGGAGATCCTCACCGACCCTTCCTATACCGGTCAGATTATTACCATGACCTATCCGCTGATCGGGAATTACGGGGTAAATCCCGAGGACATGGAATCGCGTGCCATCCACCCGAAGGCATTTCTGGTCAAGGAGTATCAAGGCGAGCCGTCCAATTTCAGATCCACTCAAACCCTGGCCGAATTTCTCCGGAAATACGATGTTCTCGGTGTCGAGGGGTTCGACACCCGGGCACTGGTGCGTCACATCCGTACTGCAGGAGCCATGAAAGGACTGGTTTCCACCGAGGACCTCGATCCTGACTCTCTGGTCCAGCGCGCCCGGCAGTGGCACGGCCTGGTGGGCCAGGACATGGTTAAGCTGGTGACCTGCTCCGAGCCTTACACCTGGGTCAACGACAGACCGCAGCCCGGTACCTCTTTCAGTCCGCCGTGTACGGACCCGGAGTTGAAAATCGTCGCCTTTGATTTTGGTATCAAATTCAACCAGATACGGATTTTCGAACAACGTGGCTGCCGAGTACAGGTGGTACCGGCTACCACAGATGCCGAGACCATTATGGCCATGGAGCCGGACGGCATATTTCTTTCCAACGGTCCGGGCGACCCTGAAGGTGTCGAGGGCGTGGTCGACACAGTCCGGGAACTACTGGGCAAAAAGCCCATTTTCGGCATCTGCCTAGGTCATCAAATCCTGGGGCTGGCCTACGGCGGTTCGACCTACAAGCTGAAATTCGGTCACCGGGGCGGTAACCAGCCGGTCAAAGACCTGCAGACCGGCAAAGTAGAAATCACCTCGCAGAACCACGGCTTCTGCGTCGACATGAGCAGTTTAGACCCTGATCAGGTGGAACTGACCCACATCAATCTCAACGACGAAAGTTGTGAGGGCATGAAACACCGGGTTTATCCGGCCTTTTCGGTACAATATCATCCCGAACATGCCCCCGGGCCGCATGATGCCGAGTATCTGTTTGACCGTTTCATCGATCTGATTAGAAATCCCTGACTGTGCCCGAGACAACCAGAAGAGCGTACAGGTAATTACCACACTATCACTTTGTCATGCCCAAGCGAACCGACATCAACAAAATCCTCATAATTGGCTCCGGACCAATAATCATTAGCCAGGCCTGCGAGTTTGACTATTCCGGAGCCCAGGCAGTCAAGGCCCTCAAGGAGGAGGGGTACGGGGTCGTGCTGATCAACTCCAATCCGGCGACGATTATGACCGATCCCGGATTGGCCGACGCCACCTACATCGAGCCGATCACCCCGGAAATGGTGGTCAAGGTTATCGAGAAGGAACGCCCCGATGCCCTGCTTCCAACCCTGGGCGGACAGACCGCATTGAATACCGCAATCAAGGTGGCCGAGACCGGCGCGCTGGAAAAATACAACGTGGAAATGCTGGCTGCCAAGATAGAAGTGATCCATAAGGCCGAAGGTCGTGACGAATTCAGGGAGGCGATGCGGGCAATCAATTTGAAAGTGCCCGAATCGGCCATTGTCCATACGCTTGAAGAAGCCATCCAGGCCGGTGATGACATCGGCTTTCCGATCATTGTCAGACCAAGCTTCACATTGGGCGGCACAGGCGGAGGTGTGGCCTACAATCGCCAGGAACTCCAAGATCTGTGTAAGCAGGGATTAGATCTGTCCATGACCAGTGAAATTATGCTCGAGCGCAGCCTGCTGGGATGGAAAGAGTACGAGTTGGAGGTGATGCGCGATGCCAAGGATAACGTGGTCATCATCTG
>CBFCWR010000004.1:0-24605 GCA_965601575.1 uncultured Desulfofustis sp.
CATGATCAACAAAGACTTATTGGACATACTTGCCTGCCCCCAGTGCAAGGGACCTGTAGAGTTAACCGAAGAAGAAAACGGACTGGTCTGCGACAAATGCAGGCTGCTGTATGAGATTATCGACGACATTCCGGTAATGCTGATCGACAAGGCTACCCGACTTGACGAGAATTAGTCGTACCTAAACAGAAAGAGGGGCAGCGGTTAAATTCCCTTAGACATTCTTCTGGTATAAGAATCCAACGGTTAGGAGTCCAGAATATGGAACCTCATGAACAACTCGAGCGCCTGCATGCAGCCTATATTGTGCAGAACAGTCACCGCGGGAGCGATTATTTCGGCCTGATTCGCGAACTTCTCAGGATCAGGGAATCTGACCCCTCGGTGCAGTCTTCCATTGATCAGGTTTACCGCCTGGTAGAGGATGAAATCATTACCAATCAGGGGGTACCGACAAACGAGATCAATTTCGGCACTTCGGGATGGCGGGGCATACTCGGCAAGGATGTGTTTCTGAAATCGGTACGTTGCGTCACTGAGGCGATAGTAGACCTCTACCGGATGGCAGATAGTGAACCTCGTCTGCATCAATTCCTGGGAGTTTCTTCACTGCAAGAGGCAAGGGAGCGGGGCTGCCTGGTCGGCTGGGACAACAGGTTCGGTGGTGACGTACTCGGCAGGTGTGTCACCGACACCCTGCGGGAACAAGGTTTTAAGGTGTATTTCTGCCAAGAGACCACCACCGGTGTGTTATCTGCGGCACTGCTGGAATTACAGGCCGCCTTCTCGGTCAATCTTACCCCCTCCCATAATCCCCTGGATTACGGTGGCTACAAGTTCAATGCCGCCGACGGCGGCCCGGCTGCATCCGAGTTGACCACGATAATTACCCGGAAATCAAGGGAGCGGGTCGATGGTCTGTCAGAAGAAGGCCATAAGCAACCGCCGGGTGCGCTCGTCGAGACTGATTCATTTGCATTATGGCAGCGGCTGGTCGATCACAACAGAGATACGCATCGATTGGATTATCGAATGCTATTGGATAAGGTAGCGGCCCACCGGGACATGGATATCGTGATCGATTCGGTGCACGGTGCCTCGCGTCTGCATATCAAACGGCTGCTCGGCCCGGCTGCGGTAAATCTGGTCCACCTGCGGGGCGATTCTGACGTGACCTTTGGCGGTATTGCTCCGGAGCCGTCTTCCGAAAACATGAGCCGGGTCACACAACGGCTCAAGGATTCTTCAAAGAAGCTCAAGATCGGTGCAATTATCGACCCCGATGCCGACCGGATCAGGTTTACCGACGGTGATACGGAAATCAGCATGAACCAGTTTGGTGCCATGGCCTACCATTTTCTCCACGAATATAAAAACCTGACCGGAATGGTGGCTAAAACCGTGGCCACCTCGAATCTGGCCAACAGTGTCGCCGCGACTTTAGGTGAGGAGCTTTTCGAAACCAAGGTCGGATTCAAGGAATTCAAGCCGGTGATTGGCAAGGCACTGGTCTATTTCGAGGAGTCTGACGGCATCTCAGTGATCGGCCACACTCCGGAAAAAGATGCCTACATCGGCCTGCTGCTGGCGCTCGACATGGTGGTGTCCACTGCTAAAAACCTTGGTGAGATCAAGCTGGAGATGGATGAAATCTATGGCGCATTCTATCCGGATCGAGATGGGGTTGCCGTCAGCCTCAAGGGAGATCAATTGCTGACGGCGCTTGCCAGGCTCGAGAAATACGATGTCGGAACCTCTGTCGCCATCGGCGGCAACGAAAAGACTATCAAAGAGATCATCAGCAAGGACGGCAGAAAGATGATTTTCGAGGATGACAGCTGGCTGATGATCAGACCCTCGGGTACCGAACCGAAGGTGAGATTTTATGTGGAATCCAGAGATCCCGACGGCACCGCAGATCTGGTTGAGGCGGCCAGAATCATGCTCGCTGAAGTCGGTCTGCTCAGCTGAAATTGATCGCCCAACTACCTGCACTTATTGAAGGTTGCAAATCATCGGGCAAGTATTATTGTCCTCTAGCACGAATTGGAAACCATAAACAAATTACGCGGGAGCAATTGCAATGTGGCTGTACACCGATACGGTAACTGAACATTTTCAGAATCCCCGAAACGTGGGAGAGGTTGATAACGCCAATGGAGTTGGTGACGTGGGTTCTCTGGCCTGTGGGGATGCCCTGAAGCTGACTCTGAAAATAGAAGATGACCGCATTGTCGATGCCAAATTCAAGACCTTCGGGTGTGCCAGTGCCATTGCCTCATCTTCGGCGCTGACAGAAATGATAAAGGGAATGGAAGTTGGCGAAGCAGAGAAGATTACCAATGAGGATATTGCTGATTTTCTCGGTGGGTTACCCAAGGAAAAGATGCACTGCTCGGTGATGGGCAGGGAGGCCCTGGAAGCAGCGATAGCCGATTATCGTGGCGAGAAACTGCCCACTGCCGACGGTGAGATCGTCTGTGAGTGCTTTGGTGTCACCGATATTGAAATTACCAGGGCGATTAATGAGTCCAGTCTGCGTTCCCTCGAGGAAATCACTAATTTTACCAAAGCTGGAGGCGGGTGCGGTAAATGTGAGGACAAACTTGAAGACTTGCTGCGTCACGCACTCTCTGAGGGTCTCCAGGTGGTCGAGGTTGACAGAAAACCCAAACGCATGACCACCCTGCAGAAGATTAAAAAGATTGAAGATGTGCTCGAACGGGAAGTGCGGCCCGGGCTGCGGCTTGACGGTGGTGACATAGAGCTGATCGACGTGGACGGTGATTTCGTTATCGTCTCGATGCGAGGGCAGTGCACCAGCTGTACCAAATCAGAGACTACGATCAAGGAGCTCGTGGAGAAAAAGCTGCGAGAGCAAGTTTTAGAAACTCTGATCGTTGAGGAAGAGAAGTAATGGCTGCCGATAAGGTTATCTACCTCGACAACAATGCCACAACAATGGTGGCCCCTGAGGTCTACGAGGCAATGGAGCCGTACTTCACCGAGTTGTATGGCAATCCTTCAAGTATGCACACTTTCGGAGGTCAGGTCGGGGTTGCGGTTGATCGGGCCCGTCAGCAGGTCGCTTCGCTTCTGGGCTGCGATGTTGCAGAATTGGTCTTTACCAGCTGCGGTACGGAGAGTGACTCGACAGCCATTTTGTCTGCTCTTAAGGCGAATCCAGACAAACGACATGTGATCACCACCAGGGTTGAGCACCCGGCCGTGAAAAACCTGTGCGAAAATCTTGGTGCCATGACCGGCACCAAATACCGGGTCACCATGCTCAAAGTGTCCGAAGACGGCCTGGTCGATTTTGATGAATACGTCAAGGCCCTTACCGAAGATACCGCTATTGTGAGTATCATGTGGGCCAACAATGAGACAGGTGTGCTCTTTCCTGTGCCGGAGATGGCCAGGGCCGCCAAGGAGCGGGGTATCTTGTTTCACACCGACGCAGTTCAGGCGGTTGGCAAGATTCCCATTAACCTACAGGAACTCGACGTTGACTATCTGTCGATGTCGGGTCATAAACTGCATGCGCCAAAAGGTGTCGGCGTTCTTTATGTGAAGCGGGGCACTGCCTATGCACCGTATATGACCGGAGGTCACCAGGAGCATGGACGAAGAGCCGGCACCGAGAACGTCGCCTCGATAATCGGGCTCGGCAAAGCCTGCGAGCTTGCTGCCGAGAAAATGGAGGAAGAGACTACCAGAGTCAAAGCTCTGCGCGACAAACTCGAGCATGGCCTGCTGACCACTATTCCAAGGTCCATTTTAAACGGCAATAAAGAGCATCGCTTACCCAACACCACCAATATAAGCTTCGAGTATGTCGAGGGTGAAGCGATTTTGCTCCACATGAACAGATACAATATATGCGCTTCTTCCGGCTCGGCCTGTACTTCCGGTTCTCTCGAGCCTTCCCACGTGCTTCGAGCAATGGGTGTGCCGTTCACCGCTGCCCACGGATCCATCCGTTTTTCACTCAGCGTTTACAACACTGAGGAAGAGATAGATTTTGTCCTCGAAAAAATGCCGGCGATCATAGCCGGTCTCAGGGAAATGTCACCGTTCTGGCCTGGTGATTGACATCCTGAAAGTTTTTGGAAGAACCGACTCGACGCAGTGTGTGGGTTGAGTCGGTTGCCACTACTCACGGCGAGTATTGTGGTAACCAAAGTCATATAATTCCCCTATCTTTTCATAGCAGTTCCTACACATCGGGACCACTGTTTCGTCGTCTCTATGTTGTCCTCTATCGGCACTTAAATAAAGCTCGATTGTGAACTAAATTTTGTGTGTGGACCTAATAATTTATGGTATCATCTCTGCTTGACATGGTCGTCCGAACCGATATAAGGTTCTTTGTATGCCGGTTTTTCCTGGCAATCCACCACATTAAACTCTTTGATGAAAGGGAGGTTTTCAATGGCTTTAGATCCTACGAAACATGCAGATTGGGAGATTGCGCAAGAAGCTGAGAAGGACATGCTGACGATCTACGAGATCGGCGAAAAGCTTGGTTTAACGAAGGAAGAGCTTCTTCCTCAAGGACATTACATTGGTAAAATCGATTTTCGTAAGGTCCTTGATCGATTAAAAGACAAGCCTGACGGTAAATATATTGATGTTACCGCCATTTCACCAACTCCTTTGGGTGAGGGCAAGTCTACTTCTTCCATGGGGCTGGTTCAGGGCCTTGGAAAAATAGGTAAAAGCGTTTGTGCCGCCATCCGTCAACCTTCCGGTGGACCGACTATGAACATCAAGGGCTCGGCTGCCGGCGGCGGTCTTGCCCAGTGCATCCCACTGACTCCATTTTCACTTGGTTTCACCGGTGATATCAACGCCATCATGAACGCCCATAACCTGGCAATGGTGGCGCTTACTTCCCGCATGCAGCACGAGAGGAACTACACCGACGAACAACTGGAACGGCTGTCCGGCATGAAACGCATCGACATCGATCCAACCAACGTGGAGATGGGCTGGATCATGGACTTCTGCTGCCAGGCGCTCAGGAACATCATCATCGGCATCGACGGCGTCAACGGCAAGGCAGACGGTTTCATGATGAAATCCAAGTTCGGTATTGCCGTTTCCTCGGAAGTCATGGCCATTCTCTCTGTCGCCAGAGACCTCAAGGATATGCGAGAGCGTATGGGTAAAATCGTGGTGGCCTACACCAAGAAAGGCAAGCCGGTAACCACCGAAGATCTGGGTGTTGCCGGGGCAATGACTGCCTGGATGGTTGACGCGCTGAATCCATCACTGATGCAGACCCTTGAAGGCCAGCCGGTGATCGTCCATGCTGGTCCGTTCGCCAACATCGCCATCGGGCAGAGCTCCATCATTGCCGACCGCGTGGGCCTCAAACTCGCCGACTATCACGTCACCGAATCCGGATTCGGCGCCGATATCGGTTTCGAGAAATTCTGGAACCTCAAGTGCCGCTTCTCCGGCCTCAAGCCCGACTGCGCAGTTGTGGTAGCGACAATTCGAGCCCTGAAATGCCATGGCGGGGCTCCAGTTCCCGTGCCTGGCAAACCCATGCCTGAAGAGTATAATCAGGAGAATGTGGGGTGGGTGGCAGAAGGGTGTGGTAACCTGATCCATCATATCCGGACCGTACGCAAGGCGGGAATCTCACCTGTCGTATGTATAAACGCATTCTACACCGACACTGATGCCGAGATCGCCAAGGTTCGTGAGCTCTGTGAAGCCGAAGGCGCCCGTGTCGCCTTGTCCAGGCATTGGGAGCACGGCGGTGACGGCGCCATCGAATTCGCCGAAACCGTTGTCGAAGCGTGCGAAGACAAGACCGAATTCAAGCTTCTCTATGAATTGGATATGCCGATTAAAGAGAGAATCGAACTCATCGCCAAGGAAGTTTATGGTGCCGATGGGGTTGACTTCTCTGCTGAGGCCAACCGCGCAATTGACAGAATCCAGGCTGATCCCGAGCTTTCAAAGATGGGTATGTGCATGGTTAAGACCCATCTTTCTCTCTCCGATAATCCAGCCCTTAAAGGTGTACCCACAGGATGGCGTCTGTCCATCCGCGAGGTGCTGACCTATGGCGGTGCAGGCTTTATCGTACCGGTTGCCGGAACCATCAGCCTGATGCCTGGTACTGGTTCGAACCCGGCGTTCAAGCGTGTTGACGTTGATGTGGAGACCGGCAAGGTCGAAGGAGTATTTTAGGTAGCAATTGGTATTTTTAGTAAGAAAGGTGTAATATGATACAGTTAAGGTATCTGTAATCATATTACACCTTTCTTTTGAAGTAGAGAACAATGGCGACATCGACAGAAAATTTAGCAAAAACAAGACGTTCCTCAATAAAGAAGACAGTGAAGGATCAATCCGGAGCTGGCCGCATTAAAGTTGGGGAATTATTGAGTAAAGCTGGTTACATAACGGCCACTCAATTTGAAACAGCCAAGAAAGAGGTACAGAAGAACGGTACGCGCATGAGTGCCGTGCTTCGCCAGCTTGAATATATCGATGAAAACACGGTATTTAACTTCCTCAGCCGTCATCACAATTATATTCCAGCAGTTATCAGGAACGAACCTCCCAGTCCTGATGCAATCAAGCTCATGCCCTATGAGCTGGCGAAGGAATATTTAGCCTTTCCGCTAAGACTTGTCGGCAACACTTTACAGATCACCATGGCGGAACCTTCCAATGCCGCCGCGGTGGAAGAACTGCAGGATGAGCTCAAGAAGGAACTGTCTGTCTGTGTTTCCACTGAGAATGACATAATCGACGCCTACAAAAAGTATTACGGAATCGATGATGAGGAAGCCAAGTCGTTGTTTAGCGTAGGTGCAGAAGAATCTGAAGAAGAACTTTCCATAACCGAAGTCGACGATTTCGGCGCTATCGTGGCTGAAGCGGCTGATGATTTCGAAATCGAAGCCGATATCGATGACGATGGTCTCGACCAGTTTGCTGCCTCTGACGCGCCGATTATCAAACTGGTCAACGGCATATTGGTCAAGGCGGTGCAGGATCAGGTGTCCGATGTCCACATCGAGCCCTACGAGCGTTCCATGCAGGTCCGCTATCGTAAAGACGGCTCGCTGTTCAAATCGATGAACCTGCCGCTGACCATTAAAAATGCGATGACCGCCAGGGTAAAAATTCTGGCCGGCCTGGATATCACGGAGCGGCGCGTTCCCCAGGATGGAAGAATAAAAATGAGGCTCGGCAAGAACAGAGCCGTCGACTTTCGCGTATCATCACTACCAACCCTCTATGGTGAATCGGTCGTTTTACGTATCCTCGACAAAAGTGCGCTCAATGTTGATCTGACCCAGCTTGGATTCGAGCAGCACACCTTCGAAATGCTCAAACGTTGCCTGGCCCGGCCGCAGGGGATGCTGCTGGTCACCGGGCCCACTGGTTCAGGAAAAACGGTCACGCTCTATTCATCGTTGAACGCGCTTAATAATGAAGATATAAAAATTCTCACCGCTGAAGACCCGGTCGAGTTCAGTTTCAAGGGTATCAATCAGGTCAATGTGAATCAGGAAGTCGGCATGACCTTTGCCGCCGCCCTCAAGGCATTTCTGCGCCAGGACCCGGATATCATCATGGTCGGTGAGATTCGAGACTACGAAACGGCGGAGATCGGTATCAAGGCTGCAATGACCGGCCATCTTGTGTTTTCTACCTTGCATACCAATGACAGTGCCGCCACCATTGGCCGTCTGGTCGACATAGGAGTGCCGCCTTACCTTATCTCTTCTTCGGTCACCATGGTGCTCTCCCAGAGACTGGGCAGAAGATTATGCCAGAAGTGCAAGAAGAAAATGAAGTACTCTGAAACGGAATTGCTGCAAGCGGGATTTCATGAGGATGAGCTCGAGGATCTGTCCATCTATGGGCCCGTGGGCTGTCCTGAATGCAACGGACTTGGCTACCGAGGAAGAGTCGGTTTCTTCGAGCTTATGGAAGTGACGGAGGAGGTGGCCAAGGCGATCAGCGCAGAGGTACCAGAAGATCAGCTGCGCAAAATTGCCATCCAGGAAGGCATGACTCCTCTTCGGGATGCGGCCCTCGAAAAGGTGCGCCAGGGAGTAACCAGCATCCAGGAAGCGATGCGTCGAACGGTGGCCCATGAAGAAAGCTTGCCCGCCTACTTGATCAACCCGGATGAAGAGGTGTATGAAGACGGCGATATGATCATCAGGGAAGGCAACTCAGACATCGATTTCTTCAAGCTTATCAGGGGATCTCTGACCGTGGTCAAGGGAGGTAAAAAAATTGCCGAGCTGACCGAGCCTGGAGAGTATTTCGGCGAGATGGCGGCTATTTCAGGCGAGCTTCGATCGGCATCGGTAATCTCCAAAGGGCGCACCACTGTTAAACGCTACCCCGGCGATAAATTGGAAGAGATCATTCACAAATACCCGGAGATCTCAGCTCAGCTCTTCACCACCATGACCTCCAGGCTGCAGAAATCAAACCAGATCACCGTCAAGCTTGCCGGCGGTGGAGCGAGAAAGCCGGGCGCGCCGCCACGATAGCTAGGTTCGTCTTGAACACAGCCCTTCTTCATCGGCACTATTATGCAGGCCCTGCAGGTAACGCTGTTCAGCGACGGCCGACCCGGCCATGAGAAACAGTCCCTGGGCATAATCAGGGCATTGCAGGCCTATGTCGAAGTTGAGGTGGCCAAAGTGGAGGTGCCCACCAACACTTCTTTTGCAGACCTGGTCTCCCACCTCTCTTTGTTTTTTAGGACTGGGAACACCGGTCACTCAGAAACTTCTCAGAACAGAGTTCTGTTCATTGGCACCGGCAGTCGAACCCATCTACCGATGCTTTCCGCTCGCCACGCCGAGCCGGCGAAACTAGTCACCTGCATGACGCCGGCATCACACCTGAGGGCTAAATTCGACCTTTGCTTTGTACCGCATCACGATCAGGTTGCTCCTGCCGATAATATATTCTATACCGTGGGCCCGCCCACCATGTCCCGGCAATCCACTGCGCATGACCCGCAAAGAAGTCTGATTCTCATCGGCGGGCGTGATGAAAGCTCCCACCGCTGGGACGAGCGTAAGTTGATTTCAGATTTGGAAACGTTAATCAGCGGGACTGAAAAGGTTTCCTGGCTCATATCGAGTTCGCCGAGGACCCCTGAGTCAACCGAAAAAATGATATCGCGGGAGTTGGATACATTGGCGCAGGTCAGTTTCGTACCTTATTCGGAAACAGGTCCGGGATGGGTTGAACGTAAGTATGCTACCCACGAATCAGCATGGATTACCGCCGATTCTGTTTCAATGGTGTACGAGGCGTTGTCGGCAGGCTGCAAAGTGGGTATTCTGCCGGTGGCCTGGCGCAAAACAAACAATAAATTTAGACGCAGCCTCGATTATCTGCTCGATGAGAAACTGATTGTTACCCTTCCTCAATTCCTGCAAGGGACATCAGGGTGGCATGACCATGGACCGCTTAACGAAGCAGATCGTTGTGCAAGGGAAATACTACGAAGATGGTGGCCGAAACGCATACAGTAGTTCAGATCGTACCGGAAATGGACGAGGGCGGGGTTGAAGGTGAGACTTTTGATTTTGCCGTATTTCTGGCCCGTCAGGGACACAGATCGATTGTTATCTCAGGCGGCGGCCGACTTGCCGCTCAACTGCAGGAAAATGGAGTAGAGCACGTTCTGTGGAAAAATGTAGGTACCAAAAACGTTCATTGCCTTCAATACATCCCCAAACTGAAGAAGCTTATATCCGCTGAAGGTGTTGATATTCTGCACCTGCGTTCCCGACTTCCCGCCTGGATCGGCTATCTTGCCTGGAAATCGATGGATGAAGAAATACGCCCTGCACTGGTTACTAGTTTTCATGGCTTTTATTCGGTGAATTCTTACTCGACGATTATGACCAAAGGAGAGCGGGTCATTGCCGTGTCGGGGGGGATTGAGGATCATATCCTGGAAAATTATCACATAGAGCGCTCTAAAATCAGACTCATTCATGGCGGTTATGACGCTACGGTGTTTGATCCGCAGCAGGTCGATGCCGACCGGATTGAGACATTGCGGCAGGCGTGGGGAGTCGGTGGAGTAAGGCGTCCAATTATCATGCTGCCAGGTCGCTTGACCTTCTGGAAAGGTCAGGATGTGTTCATCGATGCACTTATCTCAATCAAAGAATTGGATTTTCTCGCCTTGTGCGTGGGGGCAGCCGAAGAGCATTCATCCTTTGTGCGTAAATTACATGAGAAAATCGAAGCCCACGGTCTTGGGGAGAAAATCAAACTGGTCGGTCACTGTGACGACATGCCGGCCGCACTCTCACTTGCAGATCTGGTGGTGTCGGCTTCTTCTACGCAGCCTGAGGCCTTTGGCAAGGTAGCCATCGAAGCGATGGCGATGGCAAAACCCATTATCGCAACCAAGCATGGCGGCAGCTTGGAAACCGTGATCGACGGTGAGACCGGCTGGCTCGTTGAGCCGGGCGATTCTGATGCGCTGGCCAGGACCATGAGCAGGGTCCTGAGCGAACCAAAACAATTACCTGAAATCGGCAGGAACGGTAAAAGCTGGGTGGAGCGAAATTTCACAGCCACAAGAATGTGTGAGAAGACTCTGCAGCTCTATGAAGATTTAGTTGAAGAGAAAAAACGCAAAAGGGCCGGTGAGATTCTCACGGTGGTGCAAATGCTGCCCGAGTTGGAGAGTGGGGGCGTTGAACGAGGTACTCTGGAGATTGGCAAGTATCTGGCTGATAACGATCATCGCTCGATTGTCATTTCTGCCGGTGGCCGTATGGTTAAACAACTGGAAGAAGAGGGGAGCTATCACATCGGTTGGAAGGTCGGTGCCAAAAGTCCGCTTACCATAAAATACATGGTGCCGCTGCGCCGATTGTTGAAAAAAGAAAAAGTCGATGTGCTGCACCTGCGTTCACGTATGCCCGCCTGGGTAGGCTACCTGGTCTGGAAATCTCTGCCGAAAAAGGACCGACCGGTGCTGGTCACGACTTTCCACGGGTTTTACTCGGTGAACAGCTATAGTGCCATTATGACAAAGGGCATGGGTATCATCGCCATATCCAAAAGCATCCAACAGCATATCAGGCAGGCATACGGAATCGATCAGGGCATAGAATTGATTTTCAGGGGGGTGGACAAGGATAAATTCGATCCGGACGCTGTCTCATCCGAGCGAATCCAGAGATACCGGGAGATGTGGAATATTACCAGCGGTAAGCCGGTGATCATGCTTCCCGGGCGTCTGACCAGGCTCAAAGGACAGGATGTGTTCATCCAGGCGCTGGCTCGCATTAAACACCATGACTACCAGGCGCTTCTGGTGGGTGATATTGAAGACAATCCAGGGTTCGCCGCAGAGCTTTCGGAACTGATCAGGGCACTGCAGCTGGAGAATCAAATATCAATGGTGGGGCATTGTGATGACATGCCGGCGGCACTGATGCTTGCCGATGTGGTTGTTTCGGCATCTTCGAACGAGCCGGAAGCCTTCGGCCGGACCACCATAGAAGCGATGGCCATGGGAAAACCGGTGATCGCTACTGCGCATGGCGGCAGCCTGGAGACGGTGACACCGAAGGAAACGGGATGGCTGGTGGAGCCGGGAGAAGCCGACAAGCTGGCGCTGGCCCTGGATGAAGCACTTGGTTCTCCGGAAAAGATGCGGCAATATGGGGTCGCTGGAAAAGCTGCGGTTAATTCGACTTTCACCATGAAAACCATGTGCCAGCGAACGCTTGATTTTTATCACAAGCTCCTGGCTGCCCAGCGGGGATTTGATAAAGAAGCTGCTGTCTACTCAACGAGATTCAATTAAGAGCTGGCGTCTGATAACTTATTCACCCGTTGCCAGGAGAGCGCCGCTCATGAAGAGATAGAAATGGCCCTGTTGGGAATCGAAGAGGAGCGAGTTCATCAGGCTTCCAGCCAGCAGAGCCAGCAACACGCCGTGAAGAAGCTGGCGGTCCCGCACGCCGATCCCCTTCGCTTCCTGGAGCTGCAGTCCAATTATAAGAAGAAACAGGGCCAGGCCAATCAGGCCAAATTGAGCGGTAATAAAGAGATACTCGTTATGCGGGTTATCTGTCGGAGTAATTCTGCTGCCTTTAATGGCCCGATTATGAGCTGTTTCAAATGCGCCGGCTCCATGTCCGAAAATTGGTTTTTCTCCCACCAGCTGCAGACTGACTTTCCACCAGTCGAATCTCTGGCCTATTGATGTTCTCGATTTTCCGGGTTCGTAGTCCACAATTTCACTGATCGCCTCGTTGACTCGAACGGAGAAATTGTCTGAGGTCTGATAGGCACCGAAGAGAAGGGCAAGGAATATGACAATTGCCACCACCCATTTTAGCAGGCTCAATCGCTGATAAAGATAGAGCAGCGTTAAGCAGCAGAATACGAACATACCGGTGCGGCCCGGGGCGATATAAAACAAATTTACGATGGCGGCGCCGCAGACGGCAAGCCACACATATCTTTTCCAGCTCTGCCAGCTTGCGGCGGCCGCTTTGTGCATGGCCCAGAAGCCAAGTACCGCCATGAAAAAGCTGTGGGTGATGTGAAAGACGATCGAGTACCCGTATCGCCCTGTATCAAAGAATTCGAAATAGCCAAGATAGGAGATAGCCATCAGAACGATACAGCCTGCCAGAAAGCTGAGTTGAGCTCGCTGACGCAGAACACTTCCCAGGCTCAGGATTGAAAAGACCACGGGCATGAGGAGGAGTTCGCGATATTTCCGAAGTGTCGCAAATCCTTCTGCGGGTTCAACTGAAGAATAAGTGAGTGCTGCCGCCATTAGACAGAAAAGCAGAAGGGCAATAAGGCTCGATGGATTTGCCCTGAACTGTCGTGCAAGATCAAACAGGCCTCCGGACAAGATCCAGGCAACCGCTGCGAGAATGGAAAACAGACCGAGCAGGGAGGTGGAGAGGGGGGTGAAAAAGCAGGCCAGACATAGCGCTGCCGTACCGCCTCTCTGCAATCTTTTGATTGTATGTTCGGTGGCTACCGGGCTCAATTATCGAAGGTGGTTGTGGTCTCGTGCTGAACCGGGTTGATCATTGGAGCTCAATGATACTGCATGGTGTAGAGCTGTTCGTACTCGCCTTGCAGGGCGAGCAGTTCCTCGTGGGTACCGTCTTCGACGATGTGGCCGTCCTTGACTACGATTATCCGATCAGCATTTTTGATTGTCGATAGACGGTGCGCAATCACAAAGGTCGTCCTGTTCTTCATCAAATTCTCCAGGGCACTTTGGACCTCGCGCTCCGATTCTGTGTCCAGCGCCGAAGTCGCTTCATCGAGAATCAGGATGGGGGCATTTTTCAGCAGGGCCCTGGCGATCGAAATTCGCTGTCTTTCACCGCCGGAAAGCCTGGCGCCTCCCTCTCCAATAATCGTTTCGAAACCCTGCGGTAGTTCCTTGATGAAATTCAGCGCATGCGCGGCCTCGGCCGCGTTATTCAGATCCGATTCTGTGCAATCGAAGCTGCCGTAGGCGATGTTGTTGCGAACCGTATCGTTAAAAAGAATGGTCTGTTGAGTAACCATGGCTATCTGGTCGCGCAACGAACGCAAGGTAACCTGACGTATGTCGGTACCGTCGATCTCGATGCACCCGCCGGAAACATCAAGAAACCTGGGAACCAGGTTTGTCAGAGTAGTTTTTCCTCCACCGCTATGGCCGACAATTGCGAGTGTCTGCCCGGCAGGCACGAGCAACTCTATGTCGCTCAATGCTTCGGTACCATCTTCGTAGTGAAAACCAACCCCTTTAAATTCGATACACTTTTCAAAGGGTTCCAGTTTTCTTGCGTCGGGCCGATCGGAAATTGCAGGAACAATATCCATAATGGCAAACACTCTAGTGGCAGCGGCCAAACCCTGTTGAACGATTGAATTAACCTTGCCGATACGTTTGACTGGATCGTAGGCGACTACCAGAGAGGTCATCAGCGCAAAAAATTCTCCAATGGTCATTGCCCCCCCGATCACCAGCTTACCGCCAAACCAGATAAACATGGCTATGGCCACGCCGCCGATGAATTCCATGAGAGGGTGTTGCAGGCACCGCACCTTTGCGTCTTTAACCGTAACATCGAAAAGAGTGTCTAATCGGTTGTTGTAGCGTTCATTTTCGTGGTCTTCCATGTTGAACGCTTTGACGATTCTGTTGCCCGTGATGGTCTCGTAGAGAATATTGGTGACCTGCGCGGTTTCCTCCTGGGTTTTCGTGCTTAAACGACGAAAGACTTTGCTGAATTTGATGATCGGAACTGCTGCGACGGGTAGAACCAGGAAACTGAACAGGGCCAGTTGCCAGTTCAGGTAGAAAACGACCCCCATGAGAACGACGATGGAAAAGAAATCCCTGAGGATTCCCACCAGTGCAGAGGACACAGCCTGCTGCATGAGCGTCACATCAGAGATTATTCGAGATATGAGGGTGCCGGTGGGGTGGTTATGAAAGAACGACAAGGGCTGAATATGAATGTGTTCGAAAATTTTCGCCCGATAGTCTTTGATGACCGAAAATCCAACCTTCTCCAGGAGAAAATGATAAGTGTAATAGAAAATGCCTTTGATACCGAAAACGAAGACAAGGACAAGGGTCAGGGAATAGAGATAAAATTCGTTTTTAGCGATGAATATTTTATCAAGAAAGTCTTTGACCATGAATGTCTGAGCACCGGTACAGAGTGCAACCCCTGCCATGGCCACCATCGAGATGTAAAGTCTGGACCGGTACGGTCTCAAGGTTTGGTAAATTCTGTAGAGAATTTCTTTATTGGTCATGTTTGAAAATTAGGTCAGAGCCAGTGGCCTCGTTAACTATGGTGAACTCTAAATAGTTCTCTTGGTGTTTAAGTAATGCGATGCAGGTGACTTTATTCTTCAGATCGTGAATTATGTCCTGGAAAAGTTCCACCCACGCCTTGTTCTTACACGATTCTGCACAGTACCCTGAATCAATACGAACTTCATCTTTCAGAAGAGCACCGGGCAACCGAGTGTCAAATCTCGTTCCAATCAGTTGTCTGAGCCTTGAGACATCACACAGGTGCCGTTGCATCATTTGGGAATCGTATGAAAGATAGGTCAAAGATTCCGGCACTTGTAATCCCAAGCCTTGGGTGCGTTGATCTTCAGCTTCTGTGCAGTGAAACAGCGAAGTTCTTCCCATCCGGATCGGCACTATAGCAGAATGTCCTTAGACCGACCACATGTATCGTAGGCACACGAAGGGTTCTGCAGTTCAACGCAGAGTTATGGCCTGAATACAATTCTGGTCATCCTCACCTATGACCAATTATTTCAATAATATATGATGTAATATTAATTATATATGCAATGTTGAAAAACCCCTACAGTAGTAGTATATTTGTCAGGTTTGATAAAATTATTAGTAATTAAGTGAATTTGGGCTGTATCGTGAGCTAAGGAGCATAGTGGCTGGAAGATGCAGCAAAACATGGAAGCAGGGGGAGCATCACTATCATGCGTACATATTCAGCAGCCCTGATTTTTCTGCTACTCACCACATTACCAGCGATCGGATCGGTCGAGAAACTGGAGTTGAACAACGACATCGATGTGGTCTGGGCATCCTCTGACGGGCAGAGGACGGAAATATTTTATTCCCAGCGCAAGGAGGGTATATGGCAAGAGCCCATCCAGGTGACCGACAACCATTACAACAACATGTATCCCGTCGTCGATAGGGATAGCAACGGTAGGCGCTGGATATTCTGGACCGCTCATGATAGTGGCAAAGCAGAGATCCACTTCGCGACTGGCGATGGTCAAGAATGGCAAGCAAGTGAGATTCTCTCCAGCCCGAAAAAATCAAATCTCAGTCCGTCGATGGTAGTCGATAAAGAGGATCAGGTCTGGGTGGTGTGGTCTGCCAACGATGATGATCTGGACGACATAATGTATGCGTTCCATCAAAACGGTTCCTGGTCTTCTCCAGTCACCATCCACGAACCCAATAATGCACCGGATCTGTTGCCTGTAGTTGAAATTGGAGGCGATGGGACACCGCAGGTGAGCTGGCGCGCCGCTCGGGAGGGTCGGCACGTGGTGCTGTCCAGCAGGTGGATTGACAATGACTGGTCCGAGCCTCGCATTGAAGAGGTGGATGACCCCAGTCAGGAGGAGAGCGAGGAGAAGATCATAGAACTGCCGCACTTTGTCAACCGTACTTCAATGGTATTTGTCAGGGTCTACTGAAGCCAGAGGTATAATTGTAGATCTTAAAATTTTGTTGGATAAGGAAATAGTTATATGAAAATTCGGGCATTAGCAGTCACCCTCGGTCTGTTGATTCTGGCACCTGTGGGTGCCTGGTCCCAAGAACCGGCTAAGACACGTATCGTCGCTTTTGGCGATTCGATTACCGAGGGCTTCGGGCAAACACCGTACTCGGTATATCTGCAACAGTCGCTCAACACCAGTGAGTGCAACTCGGTGGTGATTAATGAAGGGCTGCGTGGAGAAATCAGTTTTGACGGTGCCAGCCGAATCGATTCGGTGCTTTCCAAGCACAACCCCCAATATATCATCATTATGGAAGGGGCCAATGATGCGCGCAGCGGCGTGTCCCCCCAGATTACTGCGGCAGCACTGGCCACCATGATGGACAAAGCGGTATCAGCAGGGGCCACGCCGATAGTCGGCGCAGTAACTCCAAACACGGAATTAGGGCAGGAAGACCCGCGCATACCTGAAGAATTTAATCCGGCTATCCAGCAGGAAGCGAGAAGTCGCGGAGTAACATTTGTCGACACATACACGCCACTGACCGGGACTAACTGGGGGGTGTACAATATTGACGGGCTGCATCTGAGTGATCAGGGCCAGAGTATAATTGCCAATGAATTCTTCAAGGCCATCCCCTGCGGTTCATCCAGCGGCGGAGGAGGGGGCGGCTGTTTCATCGCCACTGCCGCGTTCGGCTCGGTACTTGAACCGCAGGTTGAACTGCTCAGACAGTTCAGAGATGTCTATCTTTTGACCAATGGACCAGGGCGTCTGTTCGTTGACTTCTATTATACTTATTCCCCTGCGCTGGCAGAAAAAATCAGTGAGTCTGAACTGTTGAAATTCATGGTCAGAGTTGCGCTTCTGCCGCTGCTGGGGATCGCCTACCTGCTGCTCAACGGTTTATGGTACGTACTTGCCGGACTGCTGCTGATCCCGGGTTTGATATTCGTCCGAAAAACACAGATAGCAGGCGCTTTCAGAGGATAGGAAAAATCTGCCAATTTATTATAAAAAAACCGGTCTGATCAGACCGGTTTTTTACTTTGTAAGGAAAAGATAGCTTTATGTGTGGAATCTGTGGCTTTACCTGGCATGACGAGGGTCTTATTCGTTCCATGGCGGCAACTTTATCGCATAGGGGGCCTGACCAGGACGGCTTTTTCTGTTCCGAGCGCGTCTCTCTGGGACATCGCCGGCTGTCAATTATCGACCTGAGTGAAAATGGCCGTCAGCCGATGTTCAATGAAGACGGATCGGTGGTGGTGGTTTTCAACGGTGAAATATATAATTTCGCTGAATTACGTTCTGAGTTGGAACAAAAAGGCCATGTATTTTCCAGCCGTTCCGACACTGAAGTCATCATTCATGGCTATGAAGAGTGGGGTCTCAAATCAATCGATCGACTCAGGGGCATGTTTGCCTACGCGCTCTATGATCTGAAACGCACACGGCTGCTGCTGGTTCGGGATCGGATTGGCATCAAACCATTATACTACCATTACCAGGATGGTAACCTACGCTTTGCATCTGAAATAAAAGCGCTTCTCGAGGATCCCCAGGTTGAGAGAAGGGTGAATTTTCAGGCGCTCTACGACTATCTCGGTTTTGAATTTGTTCCCGCCCCCCACACCATGTTCGACAATATTTTCAAACTTCCGGCGGGGCACTATCTCCTTTTTGAAAATGATGAAGTGAGTATCGAGCAGTACTGGGACCTCTCTCTGCAACAGGATGAGTCGATCACCAGCTTCGAAGAAGCGGTGGAGAAAATGAGGGACCACCTTGACCATGCGGTTAAATCGCATCTGGTCAGCGATGTGCCGCTTGGAGTCTTCCTCTCAGGAGGGCTTGATTCAAGCTGCATTGTCGCCCTCATGCGCCGCCACATAAGCGGTTCCCTGAAGACATTCACCATCGGCTACGAAGATAAAAGCTTCAGCGAACTCGATTATGCGGAAATTGTGGCCAACCATTGCCAAACTGACCACAAGGTGTTGATGCTTGACACCTTGAGGCCCGACTATGTCGAGCAGACTCTCTATCATCTCGACGAGCCCATGACCGATCTCTCTACGGTACCGCTCTACCTGCTCTGCAAACAGGCCAGAGAGCATGTCACCGTCTGCCTTTCAGGAGAGGGTGCCGATGAAAGTTTTGCTGGCTATGATCGATTCAAAGCCAGCAGGCTGAATCGCTGGTTTGGGATTATGCCCACACCTATTCGCCGGGATGTGATTGGGAGAATGGTCAATCTTCTGCCGGATCAGCCCCAAAAGAAAGGGGCTATTAACATGCTCAAGCGCTTCGTTGAAGGCTCAAATCTGGATAGCGGAGGGGAGCACTTACGCTGGCAATATTTTCTCAACCGGAACCTGGAAGACAAGTTGTTTGATAACTCGTTCAAGGCCAAGATAGCGCGTGATCCTTTTCGCCAGGTCAGAGAGTACAGTGACAAGTGTGACGCCGGCGATGATGCGCTAAACCGGGAAATATATCTCGATATGCGCTTCATGATGACAGATTCCGTGTTGATGAAAGTGGATCGTATGTCGATGGCCAGTTCTCTGGAAATTCGGGTACCCCTTCTCGACCATGTGCTGGTCGAATATATGGCTTCCCTGCCGGGAGATTGGAAACTGAAGAAATTAACGACCAAGTATATTTTCAGGGCGGCACTCGAGGGACTTTTACCCGATAAGGTGATATATCGTGGCAAACAGGGCTACAGTCTGCCGGTCAAACACCTGCTCAGGGGAGATTTGCACGATTATATGGTAGAATTGATCAATGATTCGGCGGTGATTCGTGAAAACATGGACCACGATTATATCACCACATTGATCGATGAGCATTGCTCGATGAAGCAGAATCATAACCATATCCTCTGGGCTCTGATCAATGTTGCCATCTGGCATAACAGATTTTTTCATTGAAGTCTTTGATGCGCCGATGAGCTGAAATGGAAAAAACACACAAAGCGGTTACCGGGAAAGGATCGGCCCTGACCAAATATCGCCGCCTTATAGTTGGAACGGATTCTTTTTTCGCTTTTCTCTACTACGAGTTCTGCCAGCTTTTTACCTTCTTTCCTGGCGCACCTGGAATGGTCCTGAGAAAACTATTCTGGCCAAGAATGTTCAACAGGTGCGGCAAAGGAACCGTTTTCGGCTTCGGCGTCGTGGTTCGTCAACCCGGGAAAATAGTGCTCGGCGACTCGGTGGTTATCAGCGAATACGCGGTGCTTGATGGCAGAGCAGAATTAACGACTCCAGCTCTCATCCTCGGGGACCGAACCATTCTGTCCAACAACGTGATGCTGTCCTGCAAGAATGGTTCGATATCCATTGGCAAAGATGTCGGTATAAATGCCCAGACGATTATTCAATCGACCACCGGAAATGGTGTGACCATTGGTGACGACTGCGTCATCGGTCAACGCTGTCTGATAATTGGCGGGGGCAACTACGATATCAGTGACAGCAAAGAGCTGATCAGGACAAGCCCGATTACCAATGACGGCGGAGTTCACGTTGCCAACAACGTCTGGATCGGTGCCAATGTGACCGTACTCGGCGGCGTCTCCATGGGGGAGGGGAGCGTAGCCGGAGCTGGCGCACTGGTGAGCCGCACGATGCCGCCCTTTGCTATCTGCATGGGGGTGCCCGCCAGGGTGGTCAGGGAACGAACCTGAAATGCGCAGATATTTTCTGATTCTATTAAAATTGGCGGTGAGTATCACGCTGATCGTTCTGCTCTACCGTCATACGCCCCTGGAGCAGATCACCAGCCTGCTGGCTCAGGTCAAGGCGGGCTATCTGCTGCCCATCGGTGTGCTTCTATTTATAAATACCGTGATAAGCGCCAAGAAGTGGCAGATCTTTCTCAGGGCTGACAATCTTCACATATCGCTATGGGATCTGACCGTTTCCTATATGAGCGGCACCTTCTGCAATCTTTTCCTGCCTTCGAACATCGGCGGCGACAGCTACCGGATCTACGACATTGCCCGGCAGAGCAGAGAGGCTGCACGTTCCGCGGCCTCCGTTGTTGCTGATCGCCTGTCTGGATTCGTGGCACTGGTCGTCCTGAGCTTTTTTTCGTCGGTCGGCGTTGCTGCCGCGTTCGGATCTGTGGGTTTGCTGATCATTCCCACACTTCTTCTGTGCATCTTTGTAGTAATTGTGATCGCCCTGGTTAAACAGGAACCGGTGAGAAAGATCCTCGACTTGACCACCATTACTCGGTTCGATGCAGTGGCCCGACTGGTGGATAAGCTGTTTGCATCATTTTCAAGCTATCGCCAGGAAAGAGGGGTGATTGTCAAGGTGATGCTGCTCTCTTTTCTTTTTCAATTCTCTGTGATTACAGTGGTCTATCTAATGGCCAGGGCACTTGGTGTGACCCTGCCATTTTATTACTTCAGTGCCTTTGTACCGATTATCACATTGATGGAAGCATTACCCATATCTATCTATGGTATTGGAGTAAGGGACTACGGCTATGTCTATTTTTTTTCCCAGGTGGGTATGGGAGACCTACAGACTCGGTCTCTGGCTCTTTTTTTCATGGCCGCCGCGGTCTGTTATTCCTTGATTGGCGGTTTATTTTTCCTGTATAACCTGTGGACACGAAAGAAGAGCGTCACTGTTTCGAGATAGTGATAGCACCGCCTGATGGGGTGCGCGTTTCTCCAGTTGAGATCCAGGAGGATTTGTGAAGATATCAGTTGTTATTCCGGTCTATAACGAAGAAGAAAACCTTGCCCTGCTTTACGATGAGCTCACCGAGGTGATGAAAACACTGGACCGCCCCTACGAAATTCTGTTCGTCGATGATGGCAGTAAAGATACATCTCTTAGTATCCTGCAGTCCATGCAGGAAGCTGATCCGAAAGTCGTGGTGGTGCAATTCCGCAGAAATTTCGGCCAGACTGCAGCTATGTCGGCCGGGTTCGATTTTTCCAGCGGCGATGTGATTATCACCATGGACGGAGACCTGCAGAATGACCCCCGCGACATCCCAAAATTTTTAGAAAAAATTGAAGAAGGATTCGATGTGGTTACCGGCTGGCGTCACGAGCGCAAAGATAAATTCTTGAGCAGACGGCTGCCGTCGATCATCGCCAACAAGATTATTTCCTGGACCACCGGAGTGGCGCTGCATGATTATGGCTGCACGCTCAAAGCCTTTCGCAAAGAAGTGATCAAGAATATCCGCCTCTATGGCGAGATGCATCGTTTCATTCCGGCTATCGCCAGCGGCATGGGCATTTCTTTTACCGAAATAAAAGTGAATCACCGAGCCCGTCGATTCGGCACCTCCAAATATGGCATTTCGAGAACAATACGGGTGGTGCTCGATCTGATCACCGTCAAATTTCTCCTCAGTTATGCCACCCGACCGATACAGATTTTTGGTCTGCTGGGGGTTATCTCAGGAACGGCCGGGTTTCTGCTTGCGCTGGTCATGACCATTCAGCGCCAGTTTTTCGATGTCCCTCTCTCGGACCGTCCACTGCTGCTGCTCGCCATTGTATTGATCTTCATAGGTATTCAATTTGTGTCGATCGGTCTAATTGGAGAGCTGCAGGCCAGAACCTACCATGAATCGCAGGAGAAACCTGTTTATTACGTTAAAGAAGTATTCGCTTCCCAGCAGCAGAAATCTGAAGTGTAGCCGATGGCTGATGAATTCCTGAAAGGAATCGATATCGTCATTCCCAACTGGAACGGCAAACACATGCTCGAAACCTGCCTGCCTTCGCTCTTCGGGCAGAACTATCGGGATTTTAAAGTTTTTGTCGTTGATAACGGTTCATCCGATGATTCCAAAGACTATCTGCGTACCTCCTATCCCGAGGTTGAAATAGTGGTACTCGATCATAACAGTGGTTTTAGCGTTGCCGTTAACAGGGGAATCGAGGCCGGTCGCCGGGAGTGGGTGCTGCTGCTCAACAACGATATCGAGATGGCCCCCAACTGTCTTTCCCATCTTGCGCAGCAGGCTGCGCGTGAACCCCAGATACGAATGTTTGCCCTGAAAATGCTCTCCTTTGCCAACCGTCACCTGCTGGACGGGGCGGGTGACGGGGTGCTGCGCGGCGGGGTAGGGTATCGGCTCGGCACCATGGAGCCGGATTCCGTTACCTACAATTTAAAACGCGAGGTGTTTGGTGCATGTGGTGGAGCGGCGCTTTACCACCGTTCCCTTTTCAGCGAAGTCGGACTTTTTGACGAAGACTTTTTCGCCTACCTCGAGGATGTGGATTTCAACATGCGGGCAGTGCGTGCCGGCCACCGATGCTGCTATCTGCCAGGAGCCGTCGTTTATCACATCGGCAGTGCGACGACCGGTTCGAAAATCAATAAAATGACCGTGCGCCTGACGACCAGAAACAATATCTTCGTGATCTGTAAGAACTATTCGCTGCTCACGCTGATCAGATTCTTGCCATCTCTACTGGTGTATCAGTGTTTCTGGCTGGCGTTTGTGGTTAAAAAAAGACAGATAACAGGGTACTTATCTGGCATTATTGAGGCTGTTCCTCGAGTTGTGTTGATGACCAGAAAGAGGCGGCAGCGGGGCCGAGCCGTTTTATCAGAACGGCAATTTCAACACGAAATAATCGAGTCCGAGCGCCAAGTTGTGAAATCGATAATGTCCAGGAGAAGCGGAGAGGGCAAGAACAATCTGCTGCTTCGTTGGTATCTTGCCATTTTCTGCTGATATTCTACGATTCAGCTGGTCGTGTGACAATGTTGAGCGTGATCATCGTTACCCATAATTCCGAACCTTTCATTGACCGCTGCATTGCTTCGCTTGACGACCAGTCTGCTCCTGCCTCACGTGTGATTATCGTTGACAGCGGATCGACGGCTCCCTCCTATCTCGATCACTTAGCCACCAAGAAGGGATATGAGATCTATAAGAAGCAGAATATCGGTTTTGCGGCCGCCAACAATTTTGGCCTCAGCCTTACTTCTGCTGAGAGCGATTGCATATGTATCATGAATCCTGACACGTTTCTTGAAACCGAAACCTTCGAGTCGGCGCTCGCGGTTCTTGCTGCCGATACTCAGGTGGGCATTGTGGGCGGCAGGCTCAAAGGCTTCGATATTGACCTCGGCAGTCCCACCGGATTGCTCGACTCGACGGGTATATTCAGAAGTTGGTACGGACGCTGGTATGATCGTGGTCAGGGACAGAAAAACGCCGAGAACTTTCGGATCCAGGAAGAAGTCCCGGCTGTCTGCGGCGCTTTCATGTTCTGCAGAACGGCAGCTCTGAAGGAGGCGATGCCGACGCCATTCGACGAATCCTTTTTCATGTACAAAGAGGATATCGATCTATGCCTTCGTCTCAGAAAAAAAGGGTGGAAATTACTCTACGTCCCCGAAGTTGAGATGCATCATGCCAGGGGATGGGCCAATGACAGAAAAGGCATTGCCCACGAGACCAGATGTTTGGCTTCAAGAAACGAAATTCGACTCACCCTCAAGCATCGCTCACCATATCTGATCTGGGCCCTGGGTAAATATCTGGCGGTGAGTCTATTCAGAATTTAAGGCTTCCGGCCGGCAGAAGTGGAAAATGCGGACTGCAATGAGTGTCTCCATCATAATTCCGACCAGAAATGGCTCAACCACCCTCCGTGAGCTGTTGGCAGGCTTGACGATTCAATCACTGCAGGCCGATGAGATCATCGTCATCGATTCCGGATCAGAGGATGATACGGTGGAAGTGGCCGCCAGCTACGGGGCACGGATTCATTCCATCGACCCTGGCAGCTTTGACCATGGCGCAACCAGAACAAAGGCGGGCAAAATGGCCGGCGGGGAGATCCTTGTTTTCATGACCCAGGATGTGCTGGTCGCTTCACGCGATGTGATCGAGAATCTCACTGCTCCGTTTAGGGAAACCGATGGAATCTGCCTGAGTTACGGTCGGCAGTTGCCTTCCTTTCAGGCCACCGAGATCTCTGCCCATCTCAGGGAATTCAATTATCCCAATGAGTCCCATGTGAGATCTTTTGCCGACCGTGACAGGTATGGATTTAAAACCGTATTTGTCTCCAACTCCTGTGCCGCGTATCGTCATTCTGATCTGGCTGGAATCGGCTATTTTGAAAGCGATCTGATCTTTGGCGAAGACAGCTGCGCGGCAGGCAGACTGCTGGAAAAAGGGGGAAAAATTGCCTACTCGTCTGATGCCGTTGTCTACCATTCACATAACTACTCCTGGACGGAAGATTTCCACAGGTATTTTGATATAGGAGTATTCCATCAGAGCCAGAAATGGCTGCTTGA
>CBFCWR010000005.1:0-24366 GCA_965601575.1 uncultured Desulfofustis sp.
TTGGAGATTGGTTCAAAGCGGTGACCGGAATGTAACAGCCCTCCCAAGCTGGATATATGAGGCCGTGGAACTCTGTTGTTCCACGGCCTTTTTTTTTGGATTCATCAAGGGTGGGGGCAGATGTACATCTGTCTCCATATAGAGGATATTGGTGTGATTATAGTTGAAACGCCGGCACGGGGAGTTTTCAGGTGTTGTGTCCCCTATGCCCTCGCCGCAGTGAGAGCTTTAAACTTGGGACAATTCGTTGTATAAGATAGGTAGTAATTGGTAATCATTTGAAATGAGCACAAAAATGGCTGCCGTGCAACAGTGCGACAGTCGCACGTGGCGCACGGCCGATTGACTATGGCGACACTGGTCAGAAATCTTCTGATATATTTTATCTTCTGCTTTCTGTTCTTTATGGGCGGGATGATCTATCATCTCGAGACCAGGCTGCCCCAGAAAGATTTCTCCGACCTGCTCAACGACATCGATCAGAAGCGGGTGACCGAACTGGTGGTCAAGGATGACGTGGTGCAGGTGACCACGGACGATGGCAACCAGTACATGACGGTGGTGCAGGAACCTGCGTATCTGGTTTCGAGCTGGCATGCCGGATCCATCAGGGTCTCTTATCGCAAGGACTACACAGAGCTTCTTTTTTTTGGCATTGGCCTCGTTTTCGCAGTTTCGCTGCTGCTTGTTTCCTGGCTTTCCCTGCGCATCAAACCGGCCACACCGGCCTCGGTCTATGCCAATGAAAAGCTGATATCGCCCGGGGCTGAAGGACAGCAGACGGTCACCTTCGATGATGTGGCCGGTATACCCGAAGCCAAAGAGGAACTCCAGGAGATCGTCGGTTTTCTGAAGGATCCCGAATTCTACAACGAAATAGGCGCGTCCACTCCCAAGGGAGTCCTGCTGCAGGGACCGCCGGGTACAGGAAAAACCCTGCTGGCCCGGGCAATTGCCGGGGAGGCCGGGGTGCCGTTCTACTCCTTCAGCGGATCTGATTTCGTGGAGATGTTTGTGGGCGTCGGCGCCCAGCGAGTGCGGGACCTGTTCGGCGAAGCCAAGAAAAATACCCCGTGCATTGTCTTCATCGATGAGATCGACGCGGTGGGGGCGTCCAGGAAATCATCCTCGTCCGAGGGCGGCGACGAGCGGGGCCAGACACTCAACGCGCTGCTCGTCGAACTGGATGGCTTCAGCCCGACCGACAATATCGTCGTGCTTGCGGCCACCAACCGCCCCGACATCCTCGATCCGGCCCTCAAACGATCCGGGCGATTCGACCGGCAGATCACCATTGTACCGCCGGATATCAAAGGCAGACGAAAAATCCTCGATGTCCATTGCCGGAAAGTGAGAGTCAGCCCGGATGTGGAGCTTGAAGCCATCGCCGTGATGACTTCCGGTTTTACCGGTGCCGAATTGGCCAGTCTGGTCAACGAGGCGGCCCTGCTCGCGGCGCGCCAGGGAAAACAGGAGATCGACCAGGGAGATTTCGATCTGGCCCACGATAGGATCCTGCTTGGAGTCGAGCGCAAAGGAATGGTGATCACCGAGCGGGACAAGCGTATTCTCGCTTTCCATGAGGCAGGCCACGCCATTGTCGCCAAAATGCTGCCCGACAGCGATCCGGTGCACAAGATCACCATCATTCCCCGGGGCCGGGCGCTCGGACAGACCCAGCAGCTGCCGATGAACGATCGCCAGGCCTATTCGAAACAGTATCTCAAAAACCGGATTACCACCCTGATGGGCGGCCGGGCAGCGGAAGAACTGGTGTTCGGCATCAAAACCACCGGTGGGCAGTCCGATATCCAACAGGCCACCGATCTGGCCACCAATATGGTCTGTAAGTGGGGCATGAGCGATGGTCTCGGCCCCCAGGTGTATGTGGTCGACGACGGCGATTTTCTCGGGCCGACCAACCGCCGCCTGTCCATGAGTCCCCGCACGGAAAATCAGGTGGATAAGGAGATCAGGAATCTTCTGGCCGAGTGCTATTCAGAAGCGGTGGCCATCTTGAGCAATGAGCGGCTCTTCCTCTCGGTGCTGGCTGATATCCTCATGCAGGTGGAAACAGTTGACGGCGAGGAGTTCGATATTATCTATTCTTGTTCGGTGAAGAAGAAATACGAATTCCAGATGGAAGATGACACCATCGACGCCTGTGAACCCGGTGCCGTCGAGAACTGAAACCCGCCATGTTCAAGTCTGTAAAATCTCTTGTTTACCTCAGCTTTCTCATTGTCGGCCTGTCACTGTTTCTGGTCATCGTTCTGGGCGTACGCCAGAACAGGGTTAACGCCCAGTACACCGAGATCAGCAGTCTCAGCGAGCGCACTCTTTTTGGCTTCAGCACCATCCGGGAGCAGGTGAGCGAAGCGCTGATCAGTGACAACTACGGTGAACTGAAAGCCATTATTCCCGACCTGGAACAACTCAACACGCTGGTATCGAAATTGTACGACTACCAGATGATCCCCGCCCAATATAAACTGGCCATGGCCGATACCATAGATCTGAGCGGCCTGGTCATAGGCCTGCGTCGCCTGGAAACCGCTGAATCTAAGAAAACGGCTGCACTCGAACTACAGCGGGAGATGCGCAGGATAGGGGAGAACCTGATCAAGGTTGACCGCATCATCATCGGGCATATCAGGGATTCGGTCATAGGTTTTCAACTCAGCGTGATCGGCACCATGGGTATTCTGATCAGCTGCGCCAGTTTTTTACTCATCGCTCTCTACAGGCGCGGGGTGCGGCCGCTCCTGGACCTTTCACATCAGGTTGAAGCCGATGACGCCAATCTCGAAGAAGGCTTCTCCTGCCCACCCGAGGCCGGCCGGGAACTGCAGGGACTGGTTGACTCGGTCAACAGGATGCTGGCAGAGAGACGGTTCCCGGATCAGGGTGACGGATCCCTTGCCGGTGCCGACCATGATCTACTCTCCCAAACGGTCAACGAGACAACCAACAATCTCAATGCAGTTATCAATTATGCGCAGCTTTTGCTTGAATCTGGAAGTGAAGAACTATCTGCCGAACAACGAGAAATGATTGGCAGGATCGTCGCCAGCGGTGAACGGATGGGCGAACAGTGGCAGCGTATCAGCAGGGAATTCAACCACCAGGATTAATTTAGAACCCCAGCAGGCTTGTGGGTTGGTAATAAATCCTCCATTGGACGGATGAGAGGCGTCCAACGTGTGTATTTATAGTGCGTATCGAGGCGTCGTCAGTATTATCCGAAGCGGCCGGTGATATAATCCTCGGTAAGACGGTGACTCGGATTGGTGAAGATCTGATCGGTGGCCCCCACTTCCACCAGGTTGCCGAGATGGAAATAGGCGGTGCGCTGGGACACCCTGGCTGCCTGTTGCATGGCGTGGGTGACGATGACGATGGAATACTGGGTCCTGAGCTCGGCGATCAGTTCTTCGATTTTTGCGGTGGCAATGGGATCTAATGCGGAACAGGGTTCATCCATGAGGATGACTTCAGGACTCACGGCAATCGCCCGGGCGATGCAGAGGCGCTGCTGCTGACCGCCGGACAGACCGGTGCCGGGCTCGCCGAGGCGATCCTTGACTTCTTCCCAGAGCCCCGCTTTGATCAGGGAGATCTCCACGACTTCATTAAGTTCTCCCTTGTTGGCAATGAGGCCATGAATTTTAGGGCCGTAGGCAATATTGTCATAGATCGATTTCGGAAACGGATTGGGTTTCTGAAACACCATGCCAACCCTTGCCCGGAGAGGAACTACATCGACGCTGGGGTGGTATATATCGGTGGTGTCCAGGGTAATATCTCCCTCGACTCGACACCCGGGAACGGTGTCGTTCATCCGGTTCAGACAGCGCAGAAAGGTCGATTTACCGCAGCCTGAAGGGCCGATCATTGCCAATACCTCGTTGCAGGCCACATCGATACTTGCATTTTTGATGGCGCAGGTGTCACCGTAATAGACGTAGACGTCCCGACAGGTCATGCGGGGGTTGTCGACGAAAGGATTGCCGACTGTTCCCTTGACATCGGTATCGATGACAGTCTCATGCTCGGTTTCCTGACTTTCTGCAAACGGCATTGCCGGTTGGATCGTTTCTGCCACGGTATCCATATCTCTTGCCACTCTGTTAATCACTCATACGGGTAAAACCGTGCTCCCCGAGCAGTCACGCGACGCGGGGAACACGGTCATGGTTACATAAGGTTCAACTAGGTGAGCCTTACTTCATTGCCATCGGCTTCAGATTCTTGACGTCTTCAGCAAACTGCTTGCGCTCTGCGTCGGGCATCGGAATCATACCCTTGTCAGTCAGGTAGCCTTCGGGTCCCCAGGCTTTCTCGTTGGCGAACTCGGCCAGGTACTCGGCCATACCGGGGATGGTGCCGACATGGGCTTTCTTCACGTAGAAGAACAGCGGACGCGAAACCGGGTATTTACCTTCAGCGATGTTCTCGAAGGTCGGGGCTTCACCTTCGACGATGGAGCCTTGAATCACGTCTGCGTTCTGGTCGAGGAAGGAGAAGCCGAAAATACCCAGGGCGTCGGGATTGGCCTGCAGCTTCTGAACGATCAGATTGTCATTCTCGCCAGCTTCGACGTAGGCGCCGTCTTCGCGCAGGGCGCCTGGCTCGAATTTTTCCTTAACCTCGTCGCTGATACCGGACATATCGACTTCTTCCACACCCTCTTCCATGACCAGTTCGACAAAGGCGTCCCGGGTACCGGAGGTCGGGGGAGGACCAAGCACTTCAATCTTGGTGGCCGGCAGGGCCGAATTAACGTCTTTCCAGGTCATGTAGGGATTGGGCACCAGTTTGCCGTCCATCGGCACATCTTTGGCCAGGGCCAGGAAGATATCCTTGCGGGTCAGCTGCATCGGGTCGGCTTTCTTGTCATTGGCCAGCACGATGCCGTCATAGCCGATCTTTACCTCGACGATGTCCTTGATACCGTTGGCGGCGCATTTCTCCTGTTCCGACTTCTTGATCGCCCTGGAGGCGTTGGTGATGTCCGGATGGTCAACGCCGACACCGGCACAGAAAAGCTTGAGTCCGCCGCCCGAGCCGGTTGACTCGATCTTCGGGGTCTTGAACTGGGTGGTTTTGCCGAACTGCTCGGCGACCACAGTGGCGAACGGGTAGACCGTCGAGGATCCGACGATCGAAATGTAGTCGCGGTTGGCATGGGCCGGTGAGCTCATGATTGTTGCGGTTGCCAGTGCACCGGCAACGATAAGTCCTTTGATTTTCATTTTTTTCTCCTTGTTTTTGGTTTTTTTACTAATCCTTTCTGATTAGCTACCTACTACCATTTAATTTCAAACTTCTTACGCATAAATACTGCAACAGCGTTCATCAGGATCAGGAAACCGAGCAGGATGATGATCGCTGCAGAAGTTTTCTCAGTAAAGGCCCGCTCCGGGCTGTCGGCCCAGAGATAGATCTGAACCGGTAAGGCCGCGGCGGGATCGGTGAAGCTGCCGGGAATATCGACGATAAACGCTACCATGCCGATCATCAGCAGGGGAGCGGTTTCGCCCAGGGCCTGGGCCATGCCGATGATGGTGCCGGTGAGCATGCCGGGCAGGGCCAGCGGCAGCACGTGATGAAAGACGGTCTGAATCTTCGAGGCGCCGACCCCTAGCGCTGCTTCCCTGATTGACGGCGGGACCGACTTGAGAGAGGCGCGGGCGGCGATGATAATGGTCGGCAAGGTCATCAGGGTGAGCACCAGTCCGCCCACCAGGGGGGTGGATCGAGGGATTCCCCAGAAATTGATGAAGATGGCCAGACCCAGAAGACCGAAGATGATAGACGGCACCGCGGCGAGGTTGTTGATGTTGATCTCGATAAGATCGGTGAATTTGTTGTCGGGAGCAAATTCCTCGAGATAAATCGCTGCCGCGACGCCCATCGGGAAGCTCAATAGCAGCGTGATCACCAGGGTGTAGAATGATCCTTTGGCGGCGCTCCATATGCCTGCCAGCTCCGGCTCGCGCGAATCTCCAGAAGTGAAAAATGTCTTGTTGAACCGCATCTGCACACGCTCGCCGTTTTCCAGCGTCCTGATCCATTCATACTGCTTATCCTTGATGCGGCGGTTGGCCTCGGGCTGATCCATGTCGATATTACCTTTCATCAGCATATCGACGTCGTCATCGGACGGGACCCAGATTTTGAAGCTGGTTCCGATCAGCTTGGGGTCTTCAACTACCATGTCCATCAGTTTGTAGGCGGCCCCATTGCTGATCATACCGGTGAGCATACGCTTGTCTCTACGACTGGTCACCTCGGGAAACATCGAATAGAGCGACGCTTTGACGATGCCCTGGAAATCCCCTTTGGCCAGATCTTCTTCGGGGAAGAATTTCTGGTCCAACGTCACATCGAGCTGGATATAGGTCTGCTTAAAGGCGCTGTAGCCTTTCAAAAAGACGGTGCTGATCAGAAAGACCAGGAAGGTCAAAGCGATAAAAATGGCAACTATCCCCAATATTTTAAAACGCTGTTCAGCGCGATATCTGCGCCTCAGCCGCTGGTTGAACTCGGGGGAGAAGCTGGTAGTGGATTCTGATGGCTGCATATTTATAACAATGGCATCATAAATTATTCGTATTGTTCCCTGTACTTGCGGACTACTCTGAGGGCGATGAAGTTGAGTATCAGAGTGAACACGAAGAGCACCAACCCCAGCGCAAACGCAGCGAGGGTCTTGGGTGAATCGAATTCCTGGTCGCCGACCAGCAGGGTCACGATCTGCACGGTGACGGTGGTCACCGCCTGAAACGGGTTGGCGGTCAAGTTGGCCGCCAGTCCTGCAGCCATGACCACGATCATGGTCTCGCCCACTGCCCGTGAGACGGCCAGCAGTATGCCGCCGACGATGCCCGGCAGGGCTGCTGGAAAGATAACGTAGCGTACCGTCTCGAATTTGGTGGCGCCGAGCCCGTAAGAGCCGTCTCTGAGTGCTTGCGGCACGGCATGGATGACATCGTCGGAAAGCGAAGAGACGAAAGGTATAATCATGATTCCCATGACCAGACCTGCTGCCATGGCGCTTTCGGACGCCACCGAGAGGCCGAAGAACTCGCCCATGTTCCTGATCAGAGGCGCCACCGTCAAGGCGGCGAAAAAACCGTAGACCACGGTGGGTATGCCGGCCAGGATCTCGAGCAGGGGTTTGACTACGGTACGGAATTTCCTATTGGCAAATTCGGATAGATAGATGGCTGAGAGCAGACCTATGGGGATGGCCACCAGCATGGCGATCGCGGCGATCATAAAGGTACCGGCAAAGACGGGAACTGCCCCGAACGCACCGGAAGAGCCTACCTGATCGGCTCTGATGGCCATCTGAGGGCTCCAGGTGAGACCGAACAGAAACTCCTGCAAAGGAATTACCTGAAAGAAGCGGATGGCTTCGAACAAAACTGAGAGAACGATGCCCAGGGTGGTGAAAATCGCTACCGCCGAGCAGAGCAGAAGAATCGTTTTGATAACCGTCTCAACCAGGTTTCTGGCTCTGAGCTTGGCCGAAATGGCCTGATAAGTGACCGCGGCAAGGACGATCATCAGGGCCAGGACCGCAGCCGTGACGATTGACCGGTAGTTCTGCATGATTTCGGCGTAGCGTTCTGCCGCCCGGCTGATCTCGGGGTCTTTGCTGACCGTGACATTTCCGGCCAAAGTGTTTTTAATATCGTTGAGGTACAGCGAAACACTGCCCGTATCTTCGAGCAGCTCTGCTGGCAGTTCGTTGACGATGCGCCTGTCCACCACCGAGGTTTCAATCGAAATCCAGAAACCATAAATCAGCAGAGCCGGCAGCAGGACGGCGAGGCCGGTGAGCATACCGTAATGGTTGGGCAGGGAGTGCAGCTCCTTGATGCCGCCCTGGGCGGCCGAGACTCTGATTGCCTTGCTGCGGCCGAAGAAAAAGCCGCTGATGCCGAGCAGCAGAATTGCAGGAAGAAGATAGGAGAAGAACATTTGGCTAACGATTCAGGGACCCGTTATGAATTTGATCTGGTAACCACGCCTTCGACAAGGTAGATGGCTTCTTCAGCAATATTTGTAGCCCGGTCGCCGGTCCTTTCCAAATGCCGGGCGAGCAGATAGGTATTGATCAGCCCCCCGGGGTATTCGGGGTTTTCCCTAATCAGGTCTTTGATGGCCTGATAGACATAATCACGGTGTGCATCCACCTGGTCGTCCATCAGAAATACCTGCCTGGCCAGATCAGCATCCCGGTTGATCAGGGCATCGAGACTGTCCTTCAGCATTTTGATGACATTCTCGGACATTTCGGTGAAATCTATTTCCTCTACCAGTTTCTGGCTTGGGGATTTACTGATAGCCTGGGATCTGAGGGCGATATTGACCGCAATGTCGGCGATTCTCTCAAGTTCATTGTTGACTTTGATGACTGTGATGATGAAACGCAGATCGCCGGCTACGGGCTGGTGAAGTGCGAGGATCTTCAGGCAGTCCTCTTCGATCTCAACTTCCATTTCGTCAATCTGGTAGTCGGTCAGAATCAGAGACTTGGCGGTCTGCTCATCGTATTTAAAAATCAGTGATGTCGCCCTGCGGAACCTCTCCTCCACCTGGGCGCTGAGATTGAGCAGCTTCTTGTTTAGATTTTTTAGTTCAATATGGAAGGTATAAAATGGTTCCATTAATTTTATGTCCTGTTATCAATCTGTTCGAGCCGTGTGATAAACCCCGCAGATTTCTGGGTCGGTATTAGATGAGCCGCAATGTAGGGCGCTTTTGTTTTTATCTTGTTATGTAAATGTTAGGATTGAGTTAATGATCGGAAAAGACCTTGCATGACCACCTAAAATGCAGAACATTGGTTCCCGTGTGATAAGCATCCCCGGCAAATATTATGTTTCTGGGCTTAATACCGCCGTTTTTTCAGGCCTGCCTGACAGCTGGACGGCGGAAATATTAAATACTGCAAACAGAATGAGCCATGGGTAAAATTACTATTTTAGTCGTCGAAGATGAGGCTGCTATCCAGCAGCTGGTCAGCTACAACCTGATAAAAGCCGGTTTCCACGTCACCTGCGCCGACAGCGGTGAAGAGGCGCTGGAGTGCCTGCTCCAGGAAACCATCGATTGTGTTCTGCTCGATCTCATGTTGCCCGGTATGAGCGGCCTGGAGGTCTGCGAAACGATCAGGCGTAAATCTGAAAAAAACGGCCGCTACATTCCCATCGTTATGCTCACTGCCAAAGGCGAGGAAGAGGACATCGTCGAAGGTCTCGAATACGGAGCCGACGACTATGTCACCAAGCCGTTCAGCCCCAAAGTGCTGATCGCCAGAATCAAGGCGGTGCTGAGACGAGGATACGAAAAGAAGAAGCAGGAGGAGGAAGACCAGGGCACTATCGTCGTTGGGGAACTGGAAATTAACAAGGGCAGGCACGAAGTGATGCTGCAGGGAGAACTGCTGCACCTGACGATGACCGAGTTCGGTATACTGGCACTGCTCGCCTCGAAACCTGGCTGGGTCTTTTCACGTCAACAGATCATAGATTCTGTGAGGGGATATGATTTTCTGATCACCCCGAGGGCGATCGATGTACAGATTTTTGGTTTACGCAAGAAAATGGGCGATTTCGGCACACTGGTCGAGACCGTCAGGGGAGTTGGCTACAGATTTAAATCGATATCCTGATATGGATCCATGGTTATCAAACAAAAAAAATTATTCTGGCAAATTCTGCTGGTCCATCTGGCTATTCTGCTGCTGACCATTTTTATGGTCTCCTGGTTCAGTTTCCGCACATTCAACGACTTTTACCTCGCCGAAAAAGGCATCGACCTGGAAAACAGGGCATATCTGATAAAATCAAGGGTTGTCGAATTGCTGCGCGCCGACGATCGGTCCCATCTCAGGGAACTGGTGGTCGATGCAGGGCGTTCATCGGGAACCAGAATCACTATTATTGAACCCGACGGGCTGGTCATTGCCGATACCAACGAGAATCCCGAGGAGATGGATAACCATCGAACCAGGCCGGAAATAGATACCGCGTTTTCGGGAGTTTCGGGCACCTCGCTTCGATTCAGCAATACCCTGGGTCAGCGGATGCTTTATACCGCTATCCCGCTCTACGCCGGTGATGCTCTCGACAATGAAGGTGGAGATAAAGAGGTGGTCATCTCGGTGTTGCGCATGTCGGTACCGTTGACCGCTATCGATGGCGCACTGGCCGATATACGGGCAAGAATCTTAGTGGGTGCCCTGCTCGCCGTAGCTGTAGCGCTCCTTCTCACCTTCCTGGTGTCGAGAAGTATCAGCCGCCCGCTGGAAGAAATGACCAAGGGAGCAGAACAGTATGCACGGGGTGATTTTTCAAGACGCATGCTGCACAACACCAAAACCACGGCTTCGAAGGAAATTGCCAGTTTGGCCACCGCCATGGATCAGATGGCCGATCAGTTGGATGAAACAATCACCACCATTGTCAATCAACGCAATCAACTCGAGACAGTATTTTCCAGCATGGTGGAAGCGGTGATCGCCGTCGATCCCGAGGAGCGGATTATCAGTATCAACGATGCTACCGCCCAGCTTTTTGGTATCGAGCGTCAGGGTACCCAGGGCAGACTGGTACAGGAAGCCATCAGGAACATTGAACTGCAGCAGCAGATCGAGCGCATTTTGTCCACGGGAAAACCCTTCGAGGATGAGATCGTCCTCGAGGACAATGGCAGTGGCGACACCTATCTGCACACCAATGTAGTCCCGATGCACGGGGGCAATGCAGAAATGCTGGGGGCACTGATCGTGCTCAACGACGTTACCAGATTGCGGAAACTAGAGACCGTACGCAGCGAATTTGTGGCCAATGTATCGCATGAGCTGAGAACGCCGATCACCTCCATTCGGGGCTACGTGGAGACCCTGCTCGATGGGGCTCTCGACGAGCGGGAAGATGCCGAAAAGTTTCTGCATATCGTCTTGCGGCAGTCCGAACAGCTCGAAGAAATCATTGATGATCTGCTGGCCCTGTCGAGAATAGAACGTGAGGCGAAGGACGCTCAAATAGATCTCGAACAGATGCCGCTCAAGTCGATCCTGGAAGATGCAGCGGAAATTTGCCGCCCCAAAGCCGAGGAGAACGGGGTTGATATCGTGGTAGACTGCCCCGATGATCTCGAACTGGACATCAACTCTACGCTTTTTGAGCAGGCCTTGGTGAATCTGCTGCACAACGGCATAACCTACAGCGAGGCCGGTCAGGAGGTCATGCTGACGGCAGCAATGATGGAGACTGGTGGCAAGCCGAAAGTCAGAATCTCTGTCAAAGACAGTGGCATTGGCATCACCAGGGAGCACCTGCCCAGGCTGTTCGAACGATTTTACCGAAGTGATCGAGCCCGAAGCAGAAAAGAGGGGGGCACCGGACTGGGACTGGCCATCGTCAAACATATAGTTCAGGCCCACGGAGGTACCGTAGAAGTCGAGAGCGCTGTCGGTAAAGGCAGCATATTTCATATAATTTTAGATAGTTAGAAGTTTGTTCAGTGGTCGTTCCAAAGCTGTTCCGGTGCAGCCTTTTTGCGTGTTCTAACACATAGTATTATCAATGCCTTAACCATTACCTAATCTTAGACGGGTATGATCTCAGTAATGGGATTGAATTCCCTGTCTCGATCAAACAGGTAAAGAAAAGGCAAAACATGGACAGAAAGGTGCTTGATATCATTCTTAATAATTGGAAGATTAGGGACGAGTCCGAACGGTGGAGCCTGATATCCATGTTCGTCAGACACCATGGCGAAGAATTCACCCGCGAAGATTTTATTGCCTTCCTGGAAAGCGTCTACCAGTCGCCGATAAAATACCGCTCCAGCTCATTTTTTTCCGAGAAGCTGTAACCTCGATCAAATTCGCTTCACCGGCCAGCTATTACGCCTGGAAAGGATCACCCTCGCTGCCTGAACAGCCGATAGATCTCAATATTCGTTTTCTTTGCTGGAATTTGGCAGCTTGTATATTGACAGCCGGGAACGGTATCTGCTCTCAAGATAGTTCAGGAATTCATCATGGGTATAATTCTCCCCATGGGTCTTGATAAACTGGGTGACAATCCTTTTCTTTTCGGTTTCTTCTGTACTGCGCCACAACTTAACCACGGAAACCCGGTATATGCTCATTTAACTCACCTCTGGGCTATCTTCAGCTGAGCTCTGCCGAATGGTTGCGCACATTGTACCGGGTCAGTGCTAGAACAGAATTAGGACACGATCAGGCTTGAATTAAGATTGCGTGCGCGGGATGTACTAATAATCTTCCGGGCGGTAAACACAGAAAAGGGTCTTTTCCCCGGTCAGTGAGTCAATTTCCCACTGCACCACGCGTGCTGACTGCTTATAAAAATGCGTGGTTGCTTCTCTATGTTCACAAAGAAATAAATTGCTGAATAAGGTCCCATTTTGTAATACGGAGAGAAATGGATGGTTTGGACCGGATAAACCAGATTCCAGGAACCGTTAATGGGCACACGCATTTACCGTTCGATACAGGAGCCGATTCGTAAAGAGCCGACGGCAAAAGAAAAATGGCGCGGCGAGGATAAGGGCCTCATTCTCTGTTGGGAAGAAGGAAGGGAACTTGCAAAAACCCAACCTAAGCTGGCCAAGCGGGCGCAGCGCGGCGAACTGCCGATGCTGAGCTGGAAAGGCGGCGTCAAAAGAAATCCCAAGAAAAAGAAAAAGACGGGGTCATTCTGTTACCTGGCTCAATGGCAGGGACTCAGAGGAGACGACCTCGATATTGATCTGTCAGACAAGCAGACGATCAAGTGTTCCAGGACCGGTGTAAAGGTTTCTTACAACCTGGAGACCACCGTATTTGCTGTTCCCTGAAATCGTAATTATCCTTTCACTCCAATTGCTCCTCAGTAATGTTGTTGGCAGTCCGGTCGATTGATGGACGTGCGTCATCGGCAGTGTGATAATTGTCCTAAGGACCCGTAAGGTTCACTCCCAGTACAGCGATATCATGGCAGGCAAATCAGCAAGAGATTTGCGGTTGAAAAAAATTTTCACCGGAATTGTCGGTCAGACCATTATGCTCTTTCTCTGGGGCTTCGCCGGTCTCGTCCTGCTTGTGATCTCCCTTCACCTCAACGAAATAGATGCCATTCCCTTGGAGTATGGTGCCGCAATTCTGCTGGCCCTCTTTGCGCTCGTCTGTTTCCTGCTGGCCAAATTCCGTATCAATGCCAAGCAGGAGAAAGAGTTCAGATATATTCAGCAGATAGATCATCTGGCCGAACTCGAAGAGAAAATAGGGCAGCGCACCCGCGAACTTGATCAGCGCAACCGCCAATTGAGCAGCGAAATTGCTGAAAGGCTGGATGCCGAGGGTCAGCTTAAACAGTCCAACGAACTCCTTTCGGGAATCATATCCACCTTCGAGGGTGTTATTTATGTGGTTGATTTCGATACCCATGAGATTCTCTTCGCCAATGACTATCTGCGTAACCTGTTCGGTGTCGATCCAATGGGTAAAAAATGCCACCAGTTCATCCATTCGGCCGAGGAGAAGCCCTGTATGTTCTGCAACAACGAACGGTTGCTGGCCAATGCTGAAAAGAACCTGGAACCTTTTCAATGGGAGTATCAGAACCCGTTCAATAAAAAATGGTATAGAGCCAAAGACCAGGTGATCAAATGGTCGGACGGGCGCTCCGTGAAACTGGAAATTGCCATCGATATCACCGAGCAGAAGAGCATCGAGCATTTTCTCCAGGAAGCCCGTCGGCAGGCAGAAATGGCCATGGGGATGCGCAGTCGTCTGGTGGCTATGGTGGCCCACGATCTGAAGTCGCCCTTTTATTCCATGACCCAGATGCTCAAGCGGATTCTGGCCAGGGAGCATTTTGACCATGAGATTCATCGCCAATTTCTGGAAAACATCGTGATCAACGGTCAGCGTATGCTGCAGATGATCGACAACCTGCTGTCCATGGATCGGCTTGAAACGGGCGGCATTAAACTGGAAAAATCATTCTTCAATGTGCATGACATGGCCCGTGAAGTTCTCGAGAACTTTACCAACCAGGCATTCGACAAGGACATTCGCATGGTCAATTCAATTCCACCAGGCGGCGAAGTCTTTGCTGATCGCCACCTCTATTTCGTGGTTCTCAACAACCTCATGTCCAACGCCATCAAATTCAGCCGGCGGGGCGGCACGGTGGAGCTCTTCCTGCCGGATTCTCAACAGCCCATGAGTGTGGCCGTCAGGGACAAAGGCGAGGGGATGAGCCGTGATTACGCCGAAAAGCTGTTTCGGTCCGACATCAAGACCAGCAGCAGGGGAACCAAAGGGGAAACGGGAAGCGGGCTCGGTCTGCTCTTCTGCAACGGTATCATAGAAGCGCACCACGGCAGGATAATGGTCGAGTCTGAAGAAGGGGTCGGTTCCACCTTTGTTATTCAACTCCCCGAATGCAGTAGGGTGAACCACGAGGAAGAAGAAGCCCGTCTTGCGGCTTTCTGAGATTTAATTTTGCTGGCTTTCGGCTTCCTGACCAGGGGCGGCGGGAGATTGATTATCTGATTCTTTGGGCTGGTCGAAACTTTCACTTTTACCTTTTGTGACAATTTCTTCACTCGCACCTGCAACGGCCTGTGCCGCCTGGTCTCCTCCCACGGTTTCCGGTGTCTCGGTTCCCAGTACGGCCTCAACGATCATCCGGCCAGACATTTGTTCCGGCGGTCGGGACAGGATGATTTCACCGGTTTCTCTGGAATGGTGGAGTAGCCCGGCATTGACCAGGGTGTCTACGGTAGCTCCGACCAGTTCGGGCGAATAGTCCCGGTGTATGTCGATCAGATCTTCATAATTCGTCTGTACCGCGCTGCTGAAACGTTCCCCCACCGTCCGGCAGACATCGAGGGCGGCGCTGAGCCGCAGTGAAGGTACTGCCGTCCGGGTAGTAAAATGATAGGTGGGTTCATTTTGTATGGCATAGGCAAGCTGGGCGCCGATCAGCACAAACAGCCAGGCCACCCATACCCAGGCGAGGAACAGCGGGATTGTCGCGAATGATCCGTAGATTGCATTGTATTTCGCCACACCGATCTGCATGCTGATATACACATTCTGGGTCAGAAACCAGCAGAAGCCGGCCACAAAGGCGCCTATCATGGTCGGCAGGCCGCCGGTTTTGGTATTGGGGAAAAATATGTAGATGACATACAGGGTGAGGCTCAGAAAGAGGATAGGCACCCCTCTGAGCAGAAGGTTCTGCAGCCATTCCAAAGGCAGGAACTGATCCAGGTGCATGCTCAGAGTCTGACTTTCCAGCAGGGTGCCCGAGGCCAGAGCAACGTTTATCGAGATGGGGAAAAGGATCATCAGGGCTATGTAATCGGCGACTTTACGCAGAATCGAGCGGCCGTCCTTTACCTTCCAGATCACATTGAGCGATTTTTCTATCTGGCCCAGCACCAGGATGACCGATAGGAAGATACCGACCATACCGAACGTACCAAGCGTGGCGAAGTTGGTTTTATCGACGTAGTCGAAAATCTTGCTGACAGCCGAACGTAATTGGCTGACCAGGTCCGCTTGTGTTTCAGCCTCTTCTCCCCCCTCAGCTTCACTGGAGTCGCTGTTTGAAGGGGAAAGAGAAAAATCGGTGGAGGTCGTTTCCAGTGTGTCGATGTAGCTGTAGGCCAACTCGCGAATCTGGTCACCGCCTCCGAGCCCTTTAACGACAGCAGTGCTCATGGCCAGAATCGGCACCATCGACAGCAGTAGCGCGTAGGTCAGGTAGCCGGCCCGCAGGGTCAGCACATTTTCATTCATCTCCCGCAGGCTGATGAGCAGGATCCTGGCAATTTTATGCAGCCACCGCAGCGGGGTAAAACCGTCTTTCGGAGGGGTGTCGACCCAGTTCAGGAAGGAGTCTTTCTTGTTTGCTATTTTCGAATTGGCCGGCATTGTCATGATGAGAGAAACTATGCGCCACGCTCTTTTTTGGTGACCGCCTCACTCTTGATCCTCTCCAACAAATCACTGAGGACCGGTTTGACATGTTCTCTAATATCACCTGCGACGACAATGAAAAGAAGATCATCGCCCGGCCTCAGAAGTCCTGATCGGGCTTCGATAACAATATCATAAATTCCTGGAAATTGTAAAAATTCTTCTCTGAGCGCCGCGATGCGATCGGTGTCGGCCTCCACTTCTATGGCGGTTACCGCGGATCTATCCTGGCGGGACCAGCCGCGCACAGTTCCGTTGTGGACCAGGACCATGCCGACATTGTCATTGAAGTCGGGACGGGCTTTCAAGGTATTGATTGTTTTACTGATATCCATGGGGATCCTGTAAGAGGGGGGAGTGTCGGGCGACGATCATATCTCCTTCAATATTGGTACCTGGATGTTGCTGGCCAGTTCCAGATGAGTATAATCGAGCTTTTCATTGTATTTTTTCAGCAGCCAGAGGGGCACTTCGAAGTGCTTCCGGCAGAGTTCCCAGATCGTATCCCCGTTTTTCACTCTGTAGCTGGTGAAGCCGACAACCTGATATGAATTGAAAAAATCTTCCTGCAGTTCCTGGTGAAAATCGAATCGGTTCTCCTCGAAAGTAGAGATCTTGGTATTGATAAAGTCGAGGGTTATTTTCTGACCGGGATAAATGTCACCATTTTTCGGCAGGCTGTTGTTGATGCGGATGGAGTTGGGGGTAACTTTGAGCCAGTCTGCAAGCAACCGGATCGACTCATCCGGCTGGACTTCGATGGTGCCCATCAGCAGATTGTTGTTCTTCTTCAGGTTGGCTACTTTTAGATTCCCGGCCACGGTCACGTCCTGTTGCACGACCGGCTGCACCCGTCCGGTAGGCGGCAGCTTTTTTGTCTCCTTGAACTCCGGTACAGACGAGCTGCCGCCTGCAACCCGCACGCGTGAAGTTTCGACGGTGGAAGAGGGAATACGCAAATTCTGACCAACCCGGATCACCGCCTTGGAGTTGAGATTGTTGGCGCGGATCAGGTCCTGAAGAGAAATCCGATGGGCCCTGGCAATGGCACCGGCCGAGTCGCCCGGGCGCACCCGGTAGAATTTGGAGCGCTTCTGCTGGGAACTGAAGATGGAGGGCGGGGCGGCGCTCAACATTCTGCTGTTGTTGTAGCGGTAGGGCAATTTCAGCACGTAGTTTTTGGGAATGTACTTGGTGCCCTTGAACACAGGGTCGCGCAGGGCCGGGTTATATTTTCTCAGTTCACCGGTGCTGATGCCAAGATACTCGGATAATTTGTCGGCGCGCGCGTAAGCCGGCAGTTTAACCGTGACGGCACGCAATGGTTGTTCCAGGGTAAGTCCCGAATTTTCCAGCTTCTTGGCGGCCTTTACCGCTGCCAGAAATTCAGAATAAAAATTCCGGGAGGCAAACTTGAAATGGCCTTTTTTGTAGTTTTTGAAAATACTCTCGTAGCTGCCTTCCTGTTTAACCGCCCGCTTCATGCCCGAGGGCCCGTAATTGTAGGCGGTAAGGGCCAGAGGCCAGGTGCCTAGAAGCTCGTGGTTGCGTTTCAGGAATTTCGCGGCGGCCCGTGCTGAGATAAGCGGGTCCCTGCGTTCATCGATGATGTAATTGATGGTCATAAATTCTTTGCCGGTGGAGTGGGTAAACTGCCACATACCCGCTGCACCGAATTTGCTGAATGCTTTGGGGTTGAAGGACGATTCCACATGGGGCAGGTAGACGAGGTCTTCAGGTAAACCGTATCCCCTGAAGATTTTTCTCAATGCGTTCATATAGGCCCCCGATCTCACCACCCCTTCTCTAAACCGTTCTTTCAGACCGGTTTGGGCCCTGATATTGTCGGCGGCTGTGCGATAGGCTGAAGACGAGGCGGATTGGCCAAACAGAGTGGCGATTCGTTTTTCTTCCCTGGTCACGGGACGGGGATTTTTAGCCAGTTTCAGTAGAATAGTCCTGATGTGGTTCTTGACCTGCTTGATTTTCTGGCTGTTGCGTTTGCGCGCGTTCGGAAATCCGTCCTCGAGCAGGGTGACGGTGGCGTAGATCCTGTCGAGATGGTGCTGGTCATGGATTATTGAAGTATTTATGGAATAGCTCGAGTATACTTTTTCCCAAAATCTGACATTTATGGAAATTACATTATATTCCGGGAACTTGTGTGGATCTGCCAAGGCGAAAACCGGGGACGGAGTGAAGAGCGTACCGAACCACAGCGCCAGGATCAAGGCAGTGATCAACGGTGGTGCTGAGGATTTACTCGAGACTGGAGTCATGAAAAACAGGGTGAATGACAGGCATGATGGGTTGCGGTCGACTGACCGGGTACAATTCTATCACACTCCAGCTAGGGAATTCTTATGATCAATAAGTCGGAATTTCATTTTGTTTCCAACCTGAATCTACTCTCACCATATGGTGTAGCCAATAGTAATGCAATTTAAAACAATAACAAGGTGATAATGTGTACACCCCTATAGTTGCAACTCTGGGTTATGTGATGTCGGAAGACAAGCGGCAAACCCTGCTCGTGCACCGTAACTCGCGTAGCGATGATGCCCATTACGGCAAATACAACGGCCTGGGAGGCAAGATGGAAGCCCGGGAATCGATTCACGACTGTATCTGCAGGGAGATCAGGGAGGAGGCAGGTATCGTGTGCGAGGAGGTGATACTCAGGGGGACGATAAACTGGACTGGCTTCGGTCCCGCAGGAGAAGACTGGTTCGGCTTTATTTATCGAATCGATACATTCAGCGGTACACCCGTATTGCAAAACTCCGAAGGCAGTCTTCTCTGGTTCGACGTCGACAGACTCCTTGAGTTGCCCATGTGGGAAGGGGACAAATATTTTCTGCCGCTGGTGTTCGATGATGATCCACGGGTATTTCATGGGTTCATGCCCTATGAAAATAACCGGCCGTTAAGCTGGAACTACGTGAGATAAAGTCATCTGAACCAACTTTTTAGGGCCACTCTGATAGAGGTTGCGGTGTTCAAGTACCGTGGTATAGTCAGATTCATCGTCAACGAATAATCGAGGGAAGAATATGGCAAGCGATAAAGAATTGGTCCGTCTGGAAGAGTACATAGAACGGCTGCTGGCGGGGTATTCCAAGCTCAAGAAAGAAAAGCAGAACATTGAGCAACGTCTGGGCGAGATGCAGGCGAAAAATGACGAGTTTGAGCAACGCCTGGGCGAAATGCAGGCGGACAACGACAAATTTGAACAGCGTCTGGGGGAATTGCAGGCGGAAAACGACAAATACAAGCAGGAGCTTGGCTCGCTCGACTCCGAACGCGGCGTGATGCGCGACCGGGTTAACAGCCTCATAGGCCAGATCGAAGAGTGGGAGATGGAAGTCGACGGTGAAGAGGGTGATGACGGATCCTCCGGTGGAGACGAAGCAGAGGAGGAATCCGAAGAAGACCCGGAGGAAGATAAACCGCCCGTAAAAAAGAAAAGAAAAGCAGATAAGGGCGCCAAAGCCCAGAAGAACCTGTTCAGCGGTTGAGCGGACCAGGTGCTGCACCTTTTGATCGACAAAACAGAAGGTATCGTTAGACAATGTCAGATTCTGAACGATTGGTAAAGTTTAGCCTTCTTGGACAGAATTTCGCCTTCTATACAGGTGCTTCAGAGGAAGAGATGGAGAAAATTCTTTCTCTGGTCCGTGAACAGGTTGAGTCGATCGGCGGTGGGGACAAACCCGGGGGGACGATCCCGGTCAGTAAAATAGCGGTAATGGCCTGTCTCAACTTGGCGTCCAATTATCTTAAGTTGAAACAGGAACATAGCCAGTACAAAGAAGAAACTTCCTCAAAACTTGGGGAACTCAGCGATCGGCTTGATTTTGTTCTCGTTGACGAGAGCTAGGACCCGGGAGTTTTTGCTTTCGTTTTGGTGTAAATCTGCTACAATATTGGTAAAGAAGTCTTCTGGACTCTTGTTATAGTGTGGCAACTTTGACATAAAAAGAGATGTACCAGGGACCTGGCCGGATTTCGGCACAGGTTGGGATTTTCCCTGCGCTGTTGGTGATTTGTAGTGTTGTTGGAGCCAACTCTCTTAAAAAGGGACTTACCACTGTATTCCGATGGAAAGACGAAAGACTTTCCTGAAGTCGTCATGCGAGTCCCACCTATTTCGATAGGTTCTACTGTCCTGCAGACACGGCAGGGTGGGGAAATGTTTCATGCTACGATGAACGGCTGTATGGCCGGTCATCGTTTTATTATATAGATGGCAGTCGGCCATGAGATCCGGCTGACCTTAAGGCGTAACAGCGGTTAATTACAGAAACGCCTGCGGATGAGGTGTAAAGAAATCTGTCGAGGAGTTCATCAGTTCTAGCGGTGCCGTGAGGAGTAAACAGATCGTCAATGGGCGGTCACACAGCACCTGCCGACTGATTTTACATAAATGCTGAGAACCACTGGTCCCGTGTGTGAGTTGCCCGCGGCAACTTTTCCTTTCATGACCAGTAGGTGATCCGGAACCTCTGGATATTTCAGCAAGTTTTGCAGTGTTTCTAAAACTGCGAAACTGCCCCCCGCCGATGGCATTTCCTTCCCTTTGCCCGTTATCTCTGATTGGGCAGCCTGTAATTGATCGATAGACAGAGGATGTTTCAATGGAAATTCTCAATCATCCCTCCATATTTGTGTCCGCTGGGCTGCTCCTTGGTTTGATTCTGGGTTTTGTCATGCGCAAACGCTTCATCGAGGGGCATCGGCAAAATATCCAGGAGCAGGCCAAGCAGTTGATCGAGACGGCTATCGTGGAAGCTGAGCAGCTCAAGAAAGAGGCTCAGCTGCAGAGCAAGGAAGAAGCATATCAGGTCAAGCAGGCCGTTGAAGAGGAACTCAAAGCCGACAAGCGCGAACTCAAGGACGAGCGCCAGCAGCTAAAGAGATCACGCGATCAGTTGAAAAAAGAGTGGGACGGTCTCGACCGCAAGCGCAATGATCTGCAATCCCAGGAGAGCTCTCTGGTCAAGCGGGAACACGAGATCGATGACAAGCACAAAGAGGTGGACAATCTCATTGGCAAACAGCGTTACGAACTCTCACGAATCGCCAACATCAGCCAGGATGAAGCCAAGAGACTGCTGATGGATTCCCTGGAGAGCCAGGCCCGCATGGATGCGGCCAAGCGTTTGGCAAAAATCGAGAACGAGATGAAGATCGAGGCCGACCGCAAAGGCAAGAATTATATCGCGCTGGCCATCTCGCGCTATGCAGGGGATTATGTGGCGGACAAAACAGTGTCGATGGTACCGCTGCCCTCCGATGAAATGAAAGGCCGGATTATCGGTCGGGAGGGGAGAAACATTCGCGCCATCGAGGCTGCCACCGGCATCGACATCATCATCGACGACACTCCTGAGGCGGTCATCCTCAGCGGCTTCAACCCGGTACGCAGGGAGATCGCCAGGCTGGCACTGCTGCAACTGATCAACGACGGCCGCATTCACCCCGGACGCATCGAAGAGGTGGTTGCCAAGGTTACCAAGGATCTGGAAATCGATATACGGGAAGCAGGCGAACAGGCCACCTTCGACGTCGGGGCGCACGGTGTCCATGTCGAGCTCATCAAGATACTCGGCCGCCTCAAGTATCGGACCAGCTATGGTCAGAACTGTCTGCAGCACTCGCTGGAAGTGGCCTTTTTGTGCGGCATCATGGCTGCGGAACTGGGGCTTGACGTCAAACTGGCCAAAAGGGCCGGTCTGCTGCACGACATCGGTAAGGCGGTGGATCATGAAGTGGAGGGCTCCCATGCCGTTATCGGCAGAGATCTGGCGAAAAAGTATGGTGAGCAGGAAGAGATCGTCTACTCCATCGGCTCCCACCACGAAGATGTGCCCATCCTGAGCGTGCTCGACGTGCTGGTCCAGTCTGCGGACGCCCTCTCGGGAGCCAGGCCCGGAGCCAGAAAGGAGATGCTGCAGAGTTATGTCAAACGGCTCGAGGACCTTGAAGGAATTGCCGATTCCTTCGACGGGGTGGACAAGTCGTATGCCATTCAGGCTGGACGAGAGTTACGTATCATCGCCAACTCGGAGTCGGTAAGGGATGAAGAGGCGGTGCTGCTGAGCCAGGATATCGCCAAATCAATTGAAGAAAAGCTTACCTATCCGGGACAGATAAGAGTGACCGTCATTCGCGAGACCCGGGCGGTCGAATACGCCAAATAAGAAGACAGCACACCAGGACTGATACGCCACAATGATCACTGTAGAAGAGCAACTGGAGTTGATAGAGAGAGGAGTGGTCGACTGCATTTCCCGGGAGGAACTCAAAGCCAAACTGGAGAACTCTGTCAAAACGGGGAAACCGCTGAAAATAAAAGCAGGGTTCGACCCCACCGCCCCGGATCTGCATGTCGGGCACACGGTCCTGCTGCAGAAAATGAAACATTTCCAGGACCTGGGTCACGAGGTCTATTTTCTCATCGGTGATTTCACCGGCTTTATAGGTGACCCGACCGGTAAATCTGAAACCCGCAAGCCGCTTACCAGAGAAGATATTGCTAATAATGCTGAAACCTATAAGGAACAGGTTTTCAAGATTCTCGACCCGGTGAAAACCCGGATTGCCTTCAACAGCGAATGGCTCGGCAAGATCAATTCCTTCGATATGATCCGTTTAGCCTCGGAGCTCACGGTCGCGAGGATGCTCGAGCGCGATGATTTCAAAAAGCGCTTCGAGGACAATAGGCCCATCTCGATTCACGAATTTCTCTACCCGCTGATTCAGGGCTTCGACTCGGTGGCCATGGAGGCGGATGTGGAACTCGGCGGCACCGACCAGCTCTTCAATCTGCTGGTTGGACGCGACCTGCAGCGCTCCCGGGGGCAGGAGCCCCAGATCGTGTTGACCATGCCGCTGCTGGAGGGGCTCGACGGGATCAACAAAATGAGCAAGTCGCTGGGCAATTACATCGGCATCACCGAGCCGGCCAACGACATTTACGGCAAGACCATGTCGGTTTCCGACGAGCTCATGTTCCGCTACTACGAGCTGGTCAGTGACCTCTCCAATGCCGAGATAGAGGAGCTCAAGCAGGGGCTCGAAGAAGGCTCGCTGCATCCCAAGGAGATCAAACAGAAACTGGCCCGGGAACTGACCGCCCGATTCCATGGTCAAGAAGACGCTCTCAAGGCAGAGCAGAACTTCGAAAACGTGTTCGCCAAGCATGACCTGCCCGATGACATGCCGGAATTCTCGCTCAGCAGCGATGAACCGGTATGGCTTCCCAAGTTGATGGTCGACAGCGGGCTCGTCTCCTCAACATCAGACGGCCGCAGGATGATCAAGCAGAACGCGGTCAGTATCGACGGCGAGAAGATCGGCGACACCGATTTTAAAGTCGAGCCTGCGGGCGACCTGATCCTTAAAGTGGGTAAGCGGCGCTTCTGCAGGATCGTCTTTTCCTGATTGCTCACGGCAATCGCAGGCCCAACTATGCAGCCTGCCGCCCACCGGTCGCTGATGCACCCAGCGCCATTGAATTGATCGGATTCCCCCTGTGTTTCAGTGGCTCGAGCGAGCACAGAGCCGTTGCGGCCTCCGCGATGCAGCTCAAAGCGGCCCCCACCGGCTGTTTCTTTTCGCACGGCTTCGAGATAAGAATCCAAAGAGTATAGTGCTGGTGCAAGATGGGTGATGTATTGGTGAGGGTTTCAATTCTCTCTGATTAAGTCCCTGAGGGGGGGCATGATGTGGATTCGAAAGGTGAGGTGATAATTGTCTGGGGCTGCATCGAGAAGGCCCAACTGAGCGCTGAAAACGCATACCGATCGCCACAGGTCGCGCAGCAACCGTCATCCTGTCAGTTCTTGGATTACGGTGCCATTTTTTTCACTCCGGATCCGGGTGAAATTGATGGTTGGAGCATGCCTTTCTGTCAGTTGAAAGACGATGGACAAGCAAGCCACAATAGTTATTGTTTTGCGCTCATGATTGCACTAGGATCGTTTAAGATTCAGCGAAGCATTCACAAGCCAATTCAGACTGGAACAGAGGGATATGTGTCAGATCAGCGTAGTCGTGGAACAAGACGGTGTTGAAGAACTGGTCATGGAAGACGTGACCAACCTGGTGGTCGACGCCGACAACCTGGAAATATCGAACCTCTTCGAAGGACCGAAATCAATCCAGCAGGTGGTGATACGGTCGATAGACTTTGTGGCCGGCAAAGTCCTGCTGCAGAAGACCGGCTGACATGGGGACACGCGTCACCTTCGGCAAATTTTCACAGGCACTCGCGCCAAAACTTTTCAGCAAGGCAGGGGAGCATTAATGGATTCAATAGAGAAATTGCGGGTACTGCT
>CBFCWR010000006.1:0-24045 GCA_965601575.1 uncultured Desulfofustis sp.
TGTCAGTTCGATCTGCCGGTGACGCATCAGCGCTTCCGCGTCAGGAGCCGGACAGTAACAGCGTTCAGCGGCTACCGAGTCAAGATCGTTAAGTATGTGGTAGAGAATCTGCAGGCCCTGGTGGGACATTCCGATCTCGTAAAGGTCTGGAAAAATAAGTGCCCACTTGACCATAGCGCCGGGTTCGATTTCAGGCAGATTAAATTCACCGCCGAGGTAGCGCCCTGGTCTGTTGATAAATGGTAGAAATGTCTGTTCGTCCATAACCTTACTATGATATCACCTGGAGTTTGGTGGACCGTGCCGGGGAGCCCCAACAATTACTGAAAATAAGTTGACTTTTCAAGAATGGATAAGGTATTGAAATAGTATCGTATCTGATAAAAAGCAGAAGTCTAGCTGCTGCGCTGATGCGATGCCAAGGAGATTCTGCCCCCAGGTAAGGAGTCCGGCCCGGCACATGCGGGTTGTCGTTACCCTTACGATATAAAATCAATGTGAGACGATGGGACCTGAATCCGTGAAGCGGTTATTGTACATACTGGCCTCTATCTTTTTCTTTTCCACGGCCCTCGCTGTGGGGACCACAGCTGCATCGAATGGTCTGGAGCTTGAGTCGATCGAGGTGATTGCTGGAGACGATAAGCCCGAACAGGTGGTATTCAAGTTCAATGGCTCCCATACTCCCAAATCGTTCCGCTTAAACGGCGACAACCCCCGGCTGGTATTTGATTTCTACGGGGTGAAATATCTATCTGACATCAACCGGATCGATGATGTTGGCGGCAACATCGTCGCCGGGATTCGAGTCGGCAGGCACAACGAGCCGCCCAAAACCCGTGTGGTAGTGGATATCCAAAAAGACAGCCCTTACCTTCACGAACAGACTTTCAACGTCTCAAATAACAGCCTGGTCGTCACCTTTACCCCCGATATTGCTCAAATAAGTGCTCAGCAGGAACCAACCGTACAGCCACAACGTATCGAGGTGGATTCTTTCAAAGTCGTGCATTCCGACAGCGAGGCCAAGCCGGAGAGTGAGCCCCCTGCGCCTCCTCTGCCGCCCGCTCCTGCACCACCTGTTGCGCAGCAGAGCGACACGAGTGGTTCAGCTCAACCGGAGCAAGCAGCGGTAGCGGAACAGCCTGCAGTAAAGGATGACACTGCAGCTGCCGAGAAAGCCGCCGCTGAAGAAGGCACGGCCCAACCGCAGCGCATAGAGGTGGATTCCACCAAGGTCGTGCATTCCGGCAGCCAGACCGAACCGAAAAGCGAACAGCCCGCAACCGATGAGACAGCAGTCACTCAGGACCAGGAAGAAGAGGTTGACATAGCTGCGTCACCACAGGAAGAAGCAGAGGAGCCTTCGGCCTCATCACCCGCAGCAGAACCAGATACCCCGCCCACTCCCCCAGTTCAGCCGAGCGAACCGAGTGGAACAGATCAACAAACGCAAGTGGCAAGGCCGGAACAACCCCCTGAACCGCTCAGCACCGACGAAGCAGATATTGTACCGGTCTTGCTCGACGTCGCATTTGAGAAGTCGATAAATGAAAGTGAAACGGTCCTGTTCAGGCTCAATCATTTTTACCCGCCGCTGGTCTTCGGTATTGAAAAAGGAGAACCGAGGGTAGTCTGTGATTTCTTCGATGCCGAAATTGCTGATCAGATTCCGCCGGTGATCGAGGCAGGCGGTCAATTCATCGATCGGATCATGGTGACCAACGAGTCCGACCCTGACAAGGTACGGGTTGAACTGGTGCTCATGCCCAACAGAAACTACGACCTGCAACAGCTATTCTTCAAAGAAGACAACCTTTTCGTTGTTATCGTCAAGGAATTGCAGGAAGATTCAGCAGCAGCCAACTAGTTTCCATCATGGTCTCAGTCCAGCTGACTTGACGTTCACTTCCAAGACGGCAGGTGAGGCAGGCAGACTCGGAAACCACCTCTTAGATACCTCCACCCGCAGCGAGGCGATAGAGCGCAGCGTATCGATTCGCCCGCAGTGTGGAAATCTTTCTGTCTTGACTATTGCATACGTACTGCCGGGGAAGCTGCATAGAGATGCACAAGCTGATAATGTCGTTTGTGAATCTAAGTTCATGTGCACTATCATCAATGTCGAGCTAAGGGAGCCAGGTTCTCTTAAAGCCCACGGGAATATCGACATTGAAATCCACGGGCTCGAAACCGCTCTGTCTGATATCGGTAAAGCGCAGGTCGACCTTGCCGCCAAATGAAAATCCGTCTATCGACAAGGCAACCGGGTAAAGGCATTGATCTGACTCCTGCCATTCTAGATAGGCCACAGTCGCGAACCTTCGATCGCTTTCATCGAGCAGAATTCTCTCGATGATCTTGCCGTTTTCCCAGTCGAAAAGAATGTACTCTTCAATTGCTTCAGAATCTGCACCCGCCATGCTCAACCAGGCTCCCCGGTTCTTGGAATCAAGCCGTATTTCGGCAATTTTATCCACCGGAGATGATGAACGCCCCCCCAACCAGTCCACCCAGGTTCTACTCACCAGGTTGAGCGGCAAGTCATGGTACTCTGCCCATGATCGCAGTTCTCCGGTGAAAGCCGATCGTTCTACCGTGTCAATATCTCTATACACTGTACCGTTGGTGGCTATGATGCGAATCGGCTGCCCCAGGGGATTGGAGGCAATGAATTTCAGATAGGCAGGGGCCAGCATCCGGCAGTAACCACTGACAGAAAAATTACGGACTGATGAAGTCCAGCGAATCTCCACCTCCGCATCCCAGCTTGGGCGGCAGACATCCTGGGAGGAGATGAAACTCAGATAAGAAGTCTCAACGCCATTCTTCGGTTCACCCTCGACCAGGGAAGTCCATGGTGTTTTGGCGCAGCTGCTGAGTGCCAGAACGACCAGAAGGTGGAAAAGCAGACCCAACCAAGCTGATCGATCCGATTTATTTTCTCCTGAGGGCATCGATCTTTTCTTCGACCTCAGCTTTCTTGTCCTCATCCTGGAAGAACTTCAGCGCTTCTTTATATGCTTTGATTGCTTTATTTTGTTGGCCTAAGGCGCGGTAGACATCGCCCAGATGATCGTGCAGATAAGGATCATCCGGCAACAGTTCTATTGCGGCAAGCAGCTCGTCTCTGGCTCGTTCCAGATTGCCGAGTTTGAAATGGACCCAGCCAAGGCTGTCCTGGATATAGCCGTTTCCGGGTTTCAACTCCAGGGCTTTTTCAATGTAGCGCAGGGCACGTTCCAGATTGCGGTCGGTGTCTGCCCAGGAATAGCCAATGAAGTTCAATGCTTCTGCATGGTCCGGGTTGATAACCAAGAGCTGTTCCATGACGCCAATGGCTTCATCGAGTTGATCGGTCCGTTCAAGCTGCAGCCCATATTCGAAGAGCAGCCGCTCATTGTCCGGATAGTTTGCATAGCCTGAGGCCAGCACCCCACTGGCCAGTTCCATCTGTCCCCGGTCTCGATAAAGAGAAGCTGCCATGACATAAAACAGCGGTCTGCGCGTTGAAGGAATGCTTATATACTCGTTGAGCATGGCCAGGGCTTCGTTATCCTTCTCCTGTTGATGCAGTAGGCGGGATCGTAAAAAGACGGCATCTTCAAATTCTTCCATATCGGCTCCGATGCCTTCAAGTACTGTCAGAGATTCGGACAGACGGTTTTGTTCAGAGTACAAGACGCCGAGCAGATAGCGGGCGGAACTGTCTTGTTCTACTTTGAGAACCGCATTCAGATGAGCGATGGCCTGGTCGTACTTGTCGAGTCGAACGTAGAGTTTCCCGAGCGCCAGCGAAAGTTGGACCGGCGAGCTGCGATAACGGGGAATGAGACTGAGTTCGACAATGGCTTCGTCTTCCTTATCTGAACCAAGAAGAGCCTGGACGATAAGCAGACGCGCCTGTTCCTCTGATTTCTTCTGATCCAGTATTTCTCTGAGTATTTTTATGGCCTCATCGTATGATTTTTGTTCGATATGAAACTGCGCCACCTCGTACGCGAGCTCGATGGACCAATTGAGTGAAAGCGCTTTAGTATAGTAGGGTTTTGCTTCATCCGGTGAATCGCTCATCCGGGCCAGCGCCAAATAGCCAAAGTAGCTCTCGGGATTGATCGAAACCAGCTTTTTGAGGGTGCGACGTGCTTTTTGGGATTTACCTGTCTGCTCCTGCAGGACACCAAGCCTCAGCAACACTTGATCGTTTTCCGGATCGTAAGATAGTATCTCGTTGTACTGATCGATCGCTGCGGCGAAATCTTTCTGTTGGGCCAGCAGACCGGCCAACAGTTTGCGGCTGGCCGTATCCCGGGGATCGTCTTTGATATTTTCCTGAAGTATTTTTATGGCCTGGGCGGCGTCGCCTTTTTTGAGATGCAGTAGCGGAAGTTTGTGCTTTATATAGTCAGCGGTAGGATCGCAGACCAGAGCCTTTTCATAGGCATCAACGGCTTCATCAAACTTTTTTCCATATTCCGCATGGGTACCCCAGAGAAAGTAAAAGTAGGCACAGGAAAGATCCTGGGAATCGGCTGCTGATTCCTCGGTGACAACCGTGTGTTTAGGCGTTGCGCAACTTACCAGGAAAAGCAGGAAGGCAGGCAGCAGCCAGGAGGTTTTAGATCTGCCGAATATCACTGATGCGCTCCGGATGCTGAAATAAATAAATGGGGCAGCAACCTTTCAATGAGCTCCCGCACTTGTCGATGAACTTCCTCTTCGGTTACAGACCCGTCGATACGCTCCACATAAGGTAAGTCCATCTGTTTGAAAATACTATCAACTTTTTTCAGACTCTCGAGCTGTTCGAAATCATTGAGCTGGTCGCCTCGGTTATCGACAATCCTGCTGATACATAACTGAGGGGGGACTTCGATGATGATTGCCAGGTCCGGTTCGGGGGCAAAATAATGCCGGGCGATAATCTTACCGGTACTGCAGCCGGCAGCACCCTGATAAGCAGCGGTTGACAGGAAGTAACGATCACAGAGAACTATTTTACCGGCTTCCAGCGAAGGGTTGATCAGGGTCTCAACGTGTTCGCGCCGGTCCTTGATGAATAGATCGAGTTCTTCCTCGGCAGACACCGCGGAGCGATTCTGATAGAGCGCCCGTATTTTTTGACCGTAGACTCCTCGGGTTGGTTCTCTGGTGACCACGACCTCGTGACCCATTTTTTTCAGCGCGAGGTCAAGCAACTTTATCTGGGTTGATTTTCCTGTTCCATCGATCCCTTCAAACACGATGAATGTCCCTTTTCCAGATTTCGTCATGGCAGTTATTCCATTCTCATCAGCTGTGTTGCTGTCTATTTTCAGCCATAAAGTCTGCGAGTCTGACGGCTGACATGAGACTCTCGATGCCCGCGATGCCTTGACCTGCAATATCATAGGCTGTGCCGTGATCGACCGAGGTTCTGACGATGGGTAACCCGAGGGTGACGTTGACACCATCATCGAAGTGCAGAAGTTTAAAGGGGATGAGGCCTTGATCATGGTACATGGCTATCACGGCGTCATAGACGCCGGTTTTGGCTTTGTAGAACACCGTGTCGGGCGGATGGGGACCACTGACCTTCGAGTGCGGATGGCAGTGTCTGCGTGCCTCTTTTACTGCTGGTGCGATAATATTCTGTTCCTCGTTGCCGAACAGGCCGCCTTCTCCGGCGTGGGGATTGAGTCCAGCCACCGCGATGCGGACCGGATCCAGGTTGAAATCGGTTCTCAAAGCCTGCTCGGTCAGGAGTATCTGGCGAACAAGTGCCTTGCTGTTGAGATTCTTCACGACTTCAGACAGCGAACAGTGAATGGTTGCCGGCACGACCCGCAGCGTATCACCGGTGAGCATCATGGCTACGTTGTCACTAGATGTCCGGCGCGCCAACAGCTCCGTATGGCCGGGGAAATCATAACCGGCTTGATTTAGTGAGGATTTTGAGATGGGGCAGGTAACCATGGCGCGTAATTCTTTGGCAAGACACAGTTCGATCGCCTTTTCCACGTAGGCAGCCATGGCCACTGAAGTTTCATGGGTCGTAGATCCGAAACATAATGAATCTCTGGAAAGCAATGAGACATTGAGCACATTGAGACAGCCAGGAGCAACCTCTGTCCCCGGGTACCAATCTCTTATGTCGACCGAAAGGGAGAGCAGCGCGGATATCTTTTCAAGAACGTGACGATCGCCAATGACAACGATCGGCAGTCGACTATCTATTCCAGGGCTGAGGTGTAACTTGACAATGAGTTCGGGGCCGATGGATGCCGGACAGCCCATGGTGATGCCAATTGGCCTGTCTTTATTTGCCTGTTGGTTCATGGGTGAGATTTTGCCTCTGCAACTGACCTTTTACTCTGCCTCGAAAGCGCCGATTATATGGCTTATCTCCGCGCCTGCCTCGGTAAAAATAACTCCTATCACATCAAACCGGGTCGGAGAATCTAGTAACTTCTGACTGGTCAGATAGTGCAGGGCCGTGCGGCTGATCTGTATCTGCTTTCGACGGGTCACTGCCTCTGTCGGGTGACCGTAACCACAATGCTGTCTGGCCTTGACCTCAACGAATACTAAGGTATCCAGGTCCCTGCAGATAATATCAATTTCGCCGGTTTTCTGCCGATAGTTTCTGAGCTCTATGCGATATCCTTTGTCCTGGAGATAGGCCACCGCAACGTCTTCACCCCGCTTACCGAGGCTTATTCGATTCCTGGACAAACTCTTTGACTCCCTTGAAGCTGTAGCGGTGAACCGGACAGGGGCCATGAGTGCGAATGGCCTGGCGGTGTTCTCTGGTGGGATAACCTTTATTGGCGGCAAAATTATATCCGGGATAGCGCCTGTCATATTCTTTCATGATCTCATCCCGGGTAATTTTGGCAATGATGGAAGCGGCTCCAATGGAAGCCGATCTGGCATCGCCTTTGATCAAAGTTTCCTGAGGAGTGGTGATCAGAAGTTTCTGGTTGCCGTCAACCAGTACAAAATCAGGTTCTGATCCTGACCTGCTCAAATCAGCCAATGATTCTTTCATGGCCAATAGAGAAGCCTGAAGGATATTTATCTTGTCAATTGTAAGGGGAGAAACGATACCGATACCGATATCGGACCCAATTTGTTCGAGGTGATGCTTCAGCTCACCTCGCTGACGCGCTGTTGTCTGTTTGGAGTCACAGAAAAGGGCGGGGTTGCAGTCTGGAGGAAGGATAACCGACGCAGCTACCACCGGTCCGGCAAGAGGACCCCTGCCCGCTTCATCAGTACCTGCTATTCGGGTGAATCCCCTCTGGTTAAGCAGTCTTTCGAAGGTGAAGTTGTCTTCCGGATCGAATCTATCCGACAGCAGCGACCTCATCAGTTTGTTTTGCCGGGCCGTTGCCGTCTAGGCTGCGCAGCCCGGCACACTGTGGGCGAGTGCGGGTTAGCGGATTCCGCGTTCCCGGATTCGAGCAGCCTTGCCACGGCGCTCACGCAGGTAGAAGAGACGGGAACGTCGCACTCTGCCGCGGGAGACCAATTCGATCTTTTCGATGCGGGGATTGTGCAACGCAAAGGTTTTTTCAACCCCTACGCCATGGGAAACTTTGCGGACAGTGTACGAGGCGTCCATGTCACCGCGTTTGCGCTTGATGACGACACCCTGAAACACCTGAATACGTTCCTTGCTGCCTTCGATGATGCGGATATGCACCTTAACGGTGTCTCCGGGCCGAAATTCGGGATGATCGAAGCGCATCTGCTCCTGATCTATCTTATTGATTATCGGATTCATGATTCTACCCTTCTGTTTATTTTATTGGTGTTATTTCTGGTTTTGAAAGTTCACTAATTATCTCTGTCACCCAGCAGGCGGTCCAGTATGATCGATACCGCCGAGCGGACTGACAGGTGATTGTAATCCGCATTTCCTGCAATTGGCGGCAAGACGACATCGGCTTTGTCCATAATCTCCGGAGCCAGGCCGTGTGCCGTGCCAAAGAGCAGTAAAACGGGCGACTCGTTGATGCTGAGGTGGTTTCTCAGCGCCTCGTAACTGATCTGATTGCCCTGTTTTCTGGCGCTGGTCGCCACCACCAGAGGGCGCCGGCTACATGTGCTCCCCAATTGGCAAATGATAGCTTCAAAGCTCTCCACCGCTTTGATGATCGCCAGTGCCTCCTTCCGCGCCGGGTTCGCCTTGGCACCGTGACCGTTCTGCCAATGGTCAGTAATCTCTCTCACCAATTCCCGCTGATCCTCAAAGGGAGTGGCGACGAAATAGTCTTTTACCCCGTAAGTCCTTGCTGCCCTGCTGATATCGTGCAAATCAAGGTTGGTTACCGCGGAGCCGATCGCTTCTCCATGCTTGTTCAAAACCGGATGGTGCAGCAGGGCTATGGCAAGTTCTGGTGTGATTGTGTTCACGTTCAGGCCGGGTTAATCGGTTTCCAGATCCAGGCCATGGTCCTCGAGCAACCGCTTTTCCCCGTCGGTAAAAGTGGCACCCGCTTTTTTCAGCAGATCAGGCCGTCGTTCGATGGTCCGTTTCACCGATTCGATAAAACGAAACTCTTCGATGCGTTTATGGTCGCCGCTGAACAGAACTTCCGGAACCTCCATCTTCTCAAATACTCTCGGGCGCGTATACTGGGGATGTTTGAGCAGCTGTCTGCTGAAGGTGTCGTTAGCCGCTGAATCGGCACAGCCCAGTGCTCCGGGCAGCAATCTGGTAATCGCATCGACCACCATCAGCGCCGGCAGCTCACCGCCGCTGAGGATGAAATCACCGACCGAAATTTCCTCATCCACGTATTTAGCCCTGAACCTCTCGTCAACTCCCTCGTAACGCCCGCAGACCAGGATCAGCTGCTGTTGACGCCTGAGTTCGACCGCAGTCTCCTGGGAGAACTTGCGCCCCTGCGGGCTGAGCAAGATTACCCGCCGGTTCCGGACATGGTGCCTGACGGTGTCGTTGATGGCCAGGCTGAGCGGTTCCGGGGTCATCACCATACCTTCACCTCCGCCAAAAGGCCGGTCATCCGTGGTCCGGTGCTTGTCCCTGGTAAAGGAGCGGAGGTCGATCGCTTCAATCTCCACGATTCCCTCTTTACGAGCCCTGGCAACGACACCGCTCTGCAGGCAGGATTCGATTAAAGACGGGAAGATGGTCACAATGGAAAAAATCATCGCCCTGATGCCCTGTTGATGTCGAGCAGCCCCTGAGGCGGATCGATGACTATGGTGAAACCCCGGCGATCGATGATTATGTCGTCGACCAGGGGGATCAAGAATTCCTCTTCATTGTCACGCACGACCAGAAGCGGGTGCGCACCGGTGTGGCTGATCGCCTCGATGACACCAACAACTGTGCCATCGACGGTCTGCACTTCGAGTCCGATCAGTTCCGCGTCGAAACTGTTTTCAGCCGCGACGGGTGCGTCCTGGCGACTGCAGAGGACTCCCATCCCGGCAGTCAGATCTGCTTCACTCTTGTTGTCAATTGTTGCAAGTTTCAGGATAACCTTCGATCCCTGTATTCGCCAGCGGACGATATCGAGAAGGTCGGTCATCCGGCCATCGGTTGCTACGAGGGCAACGCGGCCGAAATTTTTAAAATCTTCTATATCCCCCTGAAGAAGGATTACCTTAAGCTCCCCCTTCAGACCGTGGGATCTTGCCACCCGTCCGATCAGATTGAACTTTTCGGCCGGGTAAGGGTACTGCGGGGCCATGACAGGCTGATGCTATTCCAGGATGTCGAGCCGAGATTTCTTGTTGTCCCGCGCTGCAGCGGCGGACAGAATCGAGCGCATGGCTCGGGCAGTACGCCCCTGCTTGCCAATCACTTTGCCCAGATCTTCCTGGGCTACAGTCAATTCCAGGTTGATCATGTCGCCGTTTTCGTTCTCGACGACATTGACCTGATCTGGTTTATCGACCAGAGCCACGGCAATGTGTTCCACAAGTGCTTTCATCATCTACTCAGCAGTCACTGCTGCCTTTTTAATCAGGCTTTTGACTGTGGTCGAGGGCAGGGCTCCTCTGGTGAGCCAGTCCTGCAGCTTGCGATCGTTGATATCTATTTTGGCAGGATCCTGAAGCGGATCGTAGGTGCCGACGATATCGAGAAATTTACCATCCCGTGGACTCTCGCTGTCGGCAACCACAATGCGGTAAAAAGGTTTTTTCTTCCTGCCGAGTCTTGTCAATCTGATTCGAACTGCCATTATTGTTTTGACCTCCACTTTTGCCTGCGCGGTTCAATTGCCGCACAACGTTATCTTCTCATTCCTTTGGGGACTTTTCTGCGTTTTTTCCCTGCCATAGCGCCAGGTTTGCCACGCATTTTTTTCAACATCTTAAGCATTGCCGAATAACTTTTAAGCACTCTGTTCACTTCAGCCACCGAGGTTCCGGAACCGGCAGCGATCCGTTGCCGGCGACTGGCATCGATAATCCGGTGATTACGCCGTTCTTTGAAGGTCATCGAACGGATAATCGCCTCGGTCTTGGCCAGTTCTTTTTCGTCGGGCTGGGGAGCATCCTTGAGCTGCTTGAGCTTGTTGATGCCCGGCACCATTCCCATTATCTGCTCAAGCGAACCCATTTTCTTAATCTGCTGAATCTGGTCGAGAAAATCTTCGAGGGTGAATTCATTGCGCTTGAGCTTTTGGGCGATCTTGTCTGCCTTTTTCTTGTCGACTACCTCTTCGGCCTTTTCGATGAGCGTGAGCACATCACCCATGCCGAGAATGCGGGACGCGGTGCGGTCAGGGTGAAAAACTTCGAGTGCGTCGAGTGCTTCGCCGACACCCACATATTTGATGGGTTTACCGGTGACCCGTTTGATGGACAGTGCGGCGCCGCCGCGGGCATCGCCTTCCATCTTGGTCAGGATTACGCCCGAGATCTCGAGATCCTGATTGAACTTGTCGGCCACCGTCACCGCATCCTGGCCGGTCATCGCATCAGCTACGAAAAGAACTTCGGCAAGCGGAACAGCGGCCTGGATATCCTTGAGCTCGTCCATCAGCGCCTCATCCACATGAAGCCGGCCAGCGGTATCGATGATCAAGGTATCATAATTTTTATCGCGAGCTTCGGCGGCAGCCTGCGTGCAGATATCCACCGGCTTGAGATCTGTGGTCGATGGATGCACCGGTACATCGAGCCGCTCTCCCAGAACCTGAAGCTGCTCGATGGCAGCCGGACGATAGACATCGGCAGGAACGAGGTAGACTTTTCGACCTTGCTTTTTCAGTTGTGCTGCCAGCTTACCCGAGGTAGTGGTTTTACCCGAACCCTGAAGCCCGGCCAGCATGATGGCGGCCGGTTGATGGCCGTCCAGGCGGATGTGCTCTGTATTACCGCCCAGTAGTTCAACCAGTTCCTCGTGCACCAATTTTATAACCTGCTGCCCCGGGGAGAGTTTTTGCGAGACTTCTCGGCCAACGGCTTTTTCGGTAACCGTATCGACAAACTCCTTGGCCACCCGGTAATTGACATCTGCCTCCAGGAGAGCCATGCGCACTTCACGCATCGCCTCCTTGATGTTGTCCTCGGTCAGAACGCCGTGGCCCCTGAGCTTCTTGAATACTCCCTCGAGCCTGTCTGTCAGGTTTTCAAACATATTCTGTCTTTACTGGCTTGTGTCGTTTTCATCGAGCATGACGGAAAAGGGGGATTTGTCCTCCTTTCACACAATGCGACGGCTGAAATTTAAAATCAAAAGACGCTAAAAATACTTCGATTTGATGAATAAGTCAAGCAGGTAACGGTGGGGCGAGAAATTCGTTGTTACGGTCGTTTATCTTTTCTTGAACCCGTACATGGGAAGATAGACAATGACCGCAGGCATACATAGAAAGATGATGAGCAACCAGAAGTATTTTTGCCATGGACTGGAAAAAGAGCGGCTGAAAATGTCTTTGAACACAACGAAGAGCAATCCCACATTAACTGCGACACCGAATAGCGAGAGAGGCAGAAGATATTTCAGTTCCCGGGCAGCAGGAGAGGTGGCCAGAAAAAAGGCCAGTCCACCGATACAACCGATGGCCATGAGGCAATACAATTTCTCAGCGCGGTTCATGGGTGAGCTGCCGGTCGTTTGAACCAGGTTACGAGTGAAGAAATCTGTCCAACAGTTGCTTGCGCCAGCCGGCCGTAAACTTTCGAGGCAATCGAGACGAGTTTTTGCCGTGATGCTTGACCAATTTTTTAAAATCCGAGTGATTGCCGACGATATGCGGGTCTATTCCCTGGACCTGATGCACCTTCTCCAAGTATTTCAGCAGCTGCTGGTAGACAGACATCTCTGGTGTATTCAGCCTGATGCGCCGGTTGGTTTCCGGCAGATCTCCATCGTCCAGGGCCAATGCGTCTCTGACAGCATCTATGATGATGCGGCTGTAGCGATGAGCTTTTTTCTCGGAAAGCAAATTAGATGCGGTAATTGTCTCCAAAGAATCTGTCCGCTCCCTGGCGATGGTCAATAATGTTTTGTCATTGACGATGTGCCCCCGGGGTTGGTTACGGGTCCGTGCCTCCCGCTCTCTCCAGCCTGCAAGATTGCGCAGGACTGCCAGGCTGCGGCGATCGAGTGAGCCGCTTCCTTTGATCTTCAGGTAGCGCAGATCATCGGGAGGGAGTTCGTAAGCTTCGGGAAGGCTGAGCAGTTTCATTTCCTCGCCCAGCCACTCCCTGATCTCTGGTACGATGATTCTCGCCAGCAACAGGACCCGTAACGCTCGTAAATAACGTACATCATCAAGGGCGTAGTCAACCTGTGAACTATTCAGCGGGCGATTGAGCCAATTGGTGCGCGTCTCGGTTTTTGGCAGGTCAATTTCGAGGAGGATATTGATGAGATCGGCAAGAGATATTGTCGAAGACAGCCCGGAAAAGCCGGCTGCGACCCTGGTGTCGAAAACATTTTGGGGAACAACCCCGGAAACCCGGTTGAGAATCATGAGATCCTGCGGCGCATCGTGCAGTATCTTAACCACGTCAGGATTGGCCAGCAGCCTGGCCAACGGCGTTAAATCTTTGATGGCCAGGGGGTCTATCAGAAAACACTCTTCATCGGACAAAGCCAGCTGAATCAATCCGAGTTTGGGGTAGTAGGTGCGCTCCCAGATGAACTCAGTGTCGAGTCCTACGCAATCAGTGGCACACGCCCGATCTATGAGGAGATTGAATTCTTTAACGGAGCTTATCATGGGGCCCAGCCTTTATATGCACGAACGATTTCCCGAGGAGGGTGGTTGACGAAACGGCGACCGACCCCATTTTCAGGCCAAGCTGTAATATAATTACCCGTGCACTGCAATAGTTTACATTTACAACATGGCGCTTTTCTCAACTCCAGCCAATGTCGACCAGGTTGAAGTTGGAATGCAGAGATAGATATATCCAGATCCGTCCAAGGTAGCTTCTTGGACACGGATTGCTCTCTGCACGGAGAAAACCATTATTTTCGGAATTGCTCCGACCACTCAGTATTCGCAGTCCTCTGATAAGACGTCTACCAGGGAGCTAAAACGAGCAGCCTTTAGACTGGCCGACCGGATGATTTCTATTGTATACTCTCTGAGCCCGACCACTTAAACCATTGCAGATGCACGTGCTGGAAGACAATGCTGAACTATGTCATTAAACGAATATTATTGATGATTCCCACTCTTTTCGGAATCATGCTCATCACATTCACGGTCACCCAATTCGTGCCGGGAGGACCGGTCGAGAGGATGGTTGCCGAAATCGAAGGGCAGGGTCAGGCAGGCGCCGAGGCGGCCGCATCGGCATCTGCCTATCGTGGTGATATGGGCCTTGATCAGGAACGTCTGGATAGCCTTAAAAAACTATATGGCTTTGATCAGCCTCCTCTCACACGTTTTCTGAAGATGATGGGCAATTACCTGCGCTTTGACCTGGGCTCCTCCTACTATTACCAGAAAGACGTGGTCGATTTGGTCATCTCACGAATGCCAGTATCAATGAGTCTGGGACTGTGGACCTTTCTGATTGTGTACGGTGTCTGTATTCCGTTGGGCATCTCCAAGGCGGTGAGAAACGGCAGCAAATTCGATGTGATCAGCAGCACGGTCATTCTGGTCGGCTACGCCATTCCGGGATTTGTCCTTGGTATCACCCTGATCGTGCTTTTTGGCGGAGGCAGTTTCTGGTCCATTTTTCCGCTCAGGGGGCTGGTTTCCGACAACTGGTCGGAGTTGGGGCTGCTCGCCAAAATACTCGACTATCTCTGGCACATGGTGCTGCCGATATTCTCGAGTGCGGTCGGCAGCCTGGCGGTGATGACCATGCTGACTAAAAATTCTTTTCTCGAGGAAATAGGCAAGCAGTATGTATTGACCGCACGGGCCAAAGGACTGGAGGAAGGGACGATAATGTTCAAGCATGTATTTAGAAATGCCATCATTCCTATCATTACCGGTTTCCCCGGCTATTTCATCGCAGCGTTCTTCACCGGCAGCTTGTTGATCGAAACTATTTTTTCATTGGAAGGCATGGGGCTTCTGGCCTATCAATCCGTTTTGAATCGCGATTACCCGGTGGTCCTTGGAACACTTTATTTTTTCACCATAATCGGGCTGGTGGGCAGGCTGCTTTCAGATCTCAGCTATGTCGTCGTCGACCCCCGCATAAGCTTCAGCCGTGTAGAATTTTAAAGGTTCTACTGTGATTTCTACCAATCTAACCATATCCCCGGCACGGAGAAAGTGGCTGCAATTCAGGGCGAACAGAAGGGGATTCTATAGTCTTGTAATCTTTACCGTGCTCTTCGTCTTCAGTCTCGGCGCGGAACTTATCAGCAACGACAAGCCTTTTCTGATTGTCTATCAGGGCAATTATTATTTCCCGCTTTTCAAGTCCTACCCGGAGACCACCTTCGGCGGGATCTTCGAGACGGAAACCGACTACAGGGACCCGTTCTTCGTCGAGCTCATGGAGGAGGATCAAAACCGAGCCTACTTTCCACTCAACCGCCACTATTATGACACCATCAACTACGAGCTCGACGTCCCGGTGCCATCCCCCCCCACCAGAGAGAATGTACTCGGAACCGATGATCGGGGCAGAGACGTTTTTGCCCGACTGCTCTATGGTTTTCGCCTTTCCATTCTGTTTGGCCTGGCCCTGACCGCGGTGGGCACCATTATCGGTATACTCTGCGGGGCGGTGCAGGGCTATTTCGGGGGCAGAACCGATCTGTTTTTTCAGAGGTTTATTGAGATCTGGGGATCGATGCCGGAACTCTACCTGCTGATCATCTTTGCCTCCATCTTCAAACCCAGCGCCTTGCTGCTGCTGGTTCTGCTCTCCCTCTTCAGCTGGATGGGATTGTCCGACTATGTAAGGGCCGAATTTCTTCGGGGCAGGAACATGGATTATGTGCGGGCGGCGCAGGCTCTGGGGGTAAGCAATATGGTGATCATGTACCGGCACCTGCTGCCCAACGGAATGACCCCGGTAATCACTTTCCTGCCGTTCAGAATGTCAGCTTCTATTTTAGCGCTCACCAGCCTCGACTTTTTGGGACTGGGAGTGCCCCCCACGACACCGAGTCTCGGCGAGCTGCTGGCCCAGGGAAAGGCGAATATCGATGCCTGGTGGCTGTCGCTTTCGACTTTTACCGTGCTGGTGGGCAGTTTGATACTTCTCATTTTTATCGGTGAAGCCTTACGAGAAGCCTTTGATCCGCGTAAAAAGAGATATAATTCAGCTACTTAATGGGCTTTCGTGGATAATGTCGGTCAAGGCGTTTTCAGGCGCTGACAACGATTGACTTTCGCCTTATATATCGTAATATTTGCTGGCTTGTTCAATATTTCGATCGGTGGTTCGCTAAGATCTTCAGCACCTTTCGTTACGATTCAGCGCCTGTGAGATACGTGTAAATGGGTACATCCGTATTTGAGGTCTGCATTCATGAGGCAGTGGATCTATCGCGATAATTTGAAGTATTCCAGGTACCCCGGGGGGGTGGCTGGATTGTCGATATTGTCGGCGGGATTGAGATGCATGTTTCGGTGGGGCGTCGAATTTTCCTGATCTGCGACTATCTGATCATGGCTCTACTCTTTTGATAGAATTTGCGATAGAATTTGAACAATTCACGATTGGTCTCATCGACATAAATTAGAGTTTAGTGGGGTCTTGACCGGGCCATGCGTGCTGCCCTTTCCATAGTTTTTATTGTGTTCTTGTCTGTGCTTGGCACCGCGAGGGTGAATGCAGATACAGCGGTTGGCGGGATTGGTGCGGAAGTCGATCCCATGCCGGTAAATCCTTACCCGGATTTATTGGACGATGAAGATGGTGTGAATGCACCCGACCTGCTCGACGAAGCCCCTCTCCTCAACGAGCCGGATCAATTGCTTGGAGATCCAATTTTCGAGGACGACTTCACCTTCAGGGAGCCTCCGCCCGAAATTTATGACCCGCTGGAGCCGCTCAATCGAGCCATGTTCGTCTTCAACGACAAGGTCTATTTCTGGGTTCTGAAACCCACTAAGAATGCTTACTCCTATGTCCTGCCGAGTGACATCAGGCGCAGTATCGGCAATGCGTTTTCCAATCTCGCTGCACCGATCAGGCTGCTCAACAATGTGCTGCAGGGTAGATTCGAAGATGCCGGTGTGGTGTTGAGCCGGTTTGCAATCAACAGCACCCTCGGGGTCTTCGGATTCGGCGATCCCGCTTACGTCGATTTTGATCTGGCACCACGGCCCGCCGATTTCGGCCAGACACTCGGCAAGTGGAAAATCGGAGATGGATTCTACCTTTGCCTCCCGTTTTTCGGACCCTCCAACGTAAGGGATACGGTCGGTTTTGTGGGTGATATCTACATGCACCCGGTGCCCTACTTAAGCCAGAATTTCACCTTCGACATGACCTACCTGGTCACCAGCCGGGTCAATCTTTTATCGATCAGTCCCGATGTCTATGAAGAGCTCAAGCGGATATCGCTTGATCCCTATGTGGCGGCACGCCAGGGCTATTACGACTATCGTCGATCGATCATAGATCCTTGACCTCATTAGCAATCTTTAACTACAAGTGAACAATGAAACATTTTGTGACTACTGCTTTTATCTTGTTTTTTGTTGTTTTTACGGGATCGAATTTAAGCGCCGATGATCACAGTCCGACGGAACAGCTTCAACCGGTGCTCAATCAGCTCATCGAGGTTCTCGATGATGAAACTCTCAAGGGTGATACTCAAAAAGAAAAGAGAAGAAGCAAGATTATGGCGATTATCTCCAGTGGCTTTGATTTCCGGGAAATGTCGCGGAGGGTGCTGGGCAAAACCTGGAATGAACTCTCGGAAGAGGATCAGGAATATTTTGTTTCTCAATTCACGAAATTGCTGGAAAACGTCTACATCGGCAAGCTGGAATCTTACGGTGGCCGAACTTATGAATTCGTGGCCGAGAGAATAAAGGGCAAACGGGCTCAGGTAACCACCTTGATTCCTTATGAGGAATCCAAAATACCCGTTCACTATATTATGCAGCGGGAACTGGATAAATGGATGGTCTATGACATCAACATAGAAGGAGTGAGCCTGGTGCGCAACTACATGGAACAGTTCAGAACGATTCTGCGTAAAGGGCAGTATGACGGGTTGATAAAGAGCATCGAGGACAAGAATAAATCCTTTGCCAATGGGAATAAAACGGGATGAAGTGGCGGACTCTACCGTCTGAGTAAAAAAATTAAATCTTTACCACAAAAACCTCACATTTATTCAGCGGTACTAATTCCGTGCCATCGGATCAGTGTGCCGCCGGCGATAAACGGTGAATTGCCGTTTCACTCCCTACATCGGCATGCTGCAGACCACCCAAGGCACACAGTGGATTGATCATCACCTCAGTAAAATTGGGCAATTACGCTTATTCTTTCTCTGTCGTGTGACCCACGGATAGCGGGTCCTGCAGCATGCGGGGCGAGACCCATCAAGACCCAATGTGATGCGTAGCTGCGGTTTGATGTAATATGTGGGTAATCCTCCGGGAGTGTGTCGGGATTTCGTCTTCAATATCCTGCTGCTTCTCTTCCCTTGGAATTACTCCATCGGCGGCACTGGATATTTTTTTATCACTGCTATTTTTACCACGCGTATATTTCCAATCCCTCTTCGAGGATTCACATTGCCATGAAGATTCACGAGCGCAGTACCGTGGTGGTCGAGAATTTTTTTGCTAGCAATTGTTGTGATTATTTATTATTGTTGATTGTTTAGCCGCTTGACCTAAGAGGTGTGCAGGGCAAGGAGGGCGGGTAATATGAAGCTACTATTTACTGATCTTGAACAATCGGAAACAAGCTATCCGCTTCTAAACGATGGCTGGTTTCCGATCGAAGAGCTGACTTTGGTCGATGGTCCTACGGGGCAGACCAAAGCGGCACTTACCGGCAGCAGCGAAGCTGTGGTAAAAGGGCAGGTGCAATGCACAATTCTCTCCACCTGCGACCGCTGCTGCACCGAGGTCACACTCAGTCTAGCCGCCAATTTCGTCTATATCTGCATGATTGGCAGCGAGGAAGATGAACAGGGGCGCCAGGAAACTGAGTGCCGGCAAGAGGATTACAACAAACTGTACCTGAAGGAACCGGTAATAGAACTGGGCGAGTTATATCGCGAACAGATCTATTTGAGCATCCCGTGGCAAATTCTTTGCAATGATGTATGCAAAGGGCTTTGTCAGGTGTGCGGTATTGATCTGAACCAGCGCGCATGCGATTGCCAACAGGTCGACCAGGAATCACCGTTTGCGGTGCTGCGCCAGTTGAAGGATCGCTGACCGGTTTTGAATAAAGGAGAAAACGATGGCTCTACCAAAAAGACGACATTCACGCTCGCGGACACGCAAGAGACGTTCTCATCACGCATTGACCACACCCGCCTTATCAATCTGTCAAGATTGTGGCGAACCGAAAGAACCTCACAAACTTTGCGGCAGCTGTGGTAAATACAACAAATCATCAGTATACGTCATTGATTCCGAAGTTTAGGGGTTGACCGTGCAGATCGCCCTGGATGCCATGGGTGGCGACCTTGGGCCACAGGAATTGATCAGCGGCGCACTTCTTGCTGTCGAACGTGATGACCTGAGCATACTTCTGGTCGGAGACGAACAGGTATTGTCTGATCATCTCCAGTCATCCTCTGCAAGTAAATCCCTGCGCGACCGGTTGGCAATCGTCCATGCCGACACCGTAGTCGAGATGGAAGAGAATCCCGTCGATGCAATTCGTAGAAAGAAGGATTCATCGATCATGGTTGCATTTGACCTGGTCAAGTCAGGTCAGGCAACTGCCGCGGTCAGCGCGGGAAATTCGGGAGCGACATTGGCCGCTGGTGTGAGAAAACTGGGCCGTCTAAAAAATGTGGCACGGCCCGGGCTGGCCTCCGCCTTTCCTACCTTAAAAGGGCCGGTGGTGATCATGGATATTGGGGCAAACGTCGAGTGCCGCCCTGTCCACCTTTACCAATTCGGGGTAATGGCTACCGCCTTTTCCAATCTCTACAATGTCGAAAAACCAAGAGTGGGTTTATTGACCATCGGTGAGGAGTCTGGGAAGGGCAATACCCTCATCAAGGAAGCATACAACCTGCTGGAGAGAAGCAGTCTCAACTTTATCGGCAACGTCGAGGGAAGAGATGTGTTTCAAGGCGATGTCGATGTGGTCGTCTGCGACGGCTTCGTCGGCAACATCGTCTTGAAAATCAGCGAAGGCCTGGCGGTGGCAACCATGAAAATGCTGCGTGATGAAATTTTAAAATCGATGTTGGCCAAACTTGGCTATCTTCTTGCCCGGCCAGCCTTCAACAAATTCAAGAAACGCGTCGATTATGCCGAGTACGGCGGAGCCCCACTTCTCGGAATTAAAGGGATCGGTATTGTCTGTCATGGCAAGTCGAGTGCCCTGGCGATTAAAAATGCGATAGCGGGTGCGGCTGAGATGGAGCGGTTGAAACTCAACGATGTCATTGCCGCCGATCTCGCCAAAGGATTTGACACCGCGGCTACAGGTTGATAATGGGAACGATTATTCTCGGTACCGGGTCATGTTTGCCCGAAAGGGTGATGTCCAACGTGGAACTCGAATCCATCGTCGATACAAGTGACGAATGGATCAGAACCAGAACAGGAATTGAAAACCGACGAATCGGAGGAGCTGGGGAGAAAACCTACCAGCTCGCCGCGTCTGCCGCGCGCAAGGCGCTTGAAATGGCTCAGGTTAGTGCCGAGGAGATTGAACTGCTGGTGGTCGGCACCGTCAGTTCCCACATGCTCATGCCCTCCTGTGCCTGTTATGTGCAGAATGAGATTGGCGCAAAAAACGCCTTTGCCTACGACCTCAATGCCGCGTGCTGCGGATTCCTCTATGGACTCGATGTGGGCGACCGCTATATCCGCGCGGATAAGCGGTCCAAAGTCCTGATCATTGGAGCGGAAACCCTCTCCTCCCGGGTCAACTGGCAGGACCGCAACACCTGTATTCTATTCGGTGACGGTGCTGGTGCTGCGGTGCTGGGAAACAATGAAGATGGCGGACGCAAGATAATCGGCACCCACCATCGCTCCGACGGCAGCCTCTGGGATTTGCTGTACATGCATAGCGCCCCCAGCCAGAACCCCGACCTGAGGGTTGAAGACAATCCCGGCGCCCATATTATCATGGAGGGCAAAGAAGTTTTCAAACATGCGGTGAAGGCCATGGAGGAGGCTATTTCCAGCCTGTTTGAAAAATCGGGGCTGAGTATTGATGACGTCGATGTGATGATCCCCCATCAGGCCAATTTTCGAATTTTAAATAAACTGCTGGAGCGGTTGGAAATTCCACAAGAGAAAGTGGTGCTCAATGTCATGCACTACGGCAACACTTCGGCCGCGTCTATTCCCATTGCACTGGATGAAGCTAACCGGGCAGGAAGAATTGAACCCGGCAACACTGTATTGTTCTGTTCGTTCGGTGGCGGACTCACCTGGGGCGCAACCCTTCTTAGCTGGTAAACAGGAGACCAGAAATGGATCGTTTTCTAACTGAAGAACAACAGATGATCGTCGATATCGCCAGACAGATCACTGACGAAATGATTATACCACAGCGGGCTGAACTGGATGAAAATCACGAGTTTCCTCGTGAAATACTAAACGCCATGGCCCAAGCTGATCTTTTCGGTCTGCCAATCCCTGAGGAATATGGCGGGTTTGGCGGCAGTTGTCTTGACATCACTCTGGCGCTGGAGGAATTCGGCCGGGGTTGTATCGGTGTGGGAACCGCATATGCGGCCAGTGCGCTGGGCGCATATCCGATCATGATAGGCGGCTCGGATGAGATGAAGCAGAAATATCTCCCCGATGTAGCCTCTGGCAAGAAATTCGCCGCTTTTGGACTCACCGAGGCCAACGCCGGTTCGGACGCCTCGGGCATTCAGACTACCGCGGTGCAGGATGGAGACGAATGGCTGCTGAACGGCACCAAACAATGGATCACCAACGGCGGAGAGGCACAAATTTACACTGTTGTAGCGATGACCGACAAGAGCCGGGGGCCGCGAGGCGCCTCGATTTTTGTGGTGGAGGAAGGTGATGGTGGATTTTCCTGCGGGCCAAAAGAAAAAAAGATGGGTATCCGCACCTCTTCGACCACTGAACTGATATTCAAGGATTGCCGTATTCCCGCCGAACGGATTGTGGGCAGGAAGGGGACCGGCTTTATCACGGTCATGAAGACCCTTGACTCCAGCCGGCCAGGAATCGCCGCACTCGGTGTGGGACTGGCCCAGGGGGCCCTTGATATGGCGGTAACCTACGCCAAGCAAAGGGAGCAGTTCGGCAAGCCGATCATCAGTTTTCAGGCGGTGCAGCACCTACTGGCCGATATGGCCACCCAGCTCGAAGCGGCCAGGGCATTGACCTACGCAGCGGCCAGGCACATTGATGCCCATCCCAAGGACATGTCCAAAGCCTCGTCAATGTGCAAGGTATATGCCACTGACGTGGCCATGAAAGTTGCCACCGATGCGGTACAGGTCATGGGTGGTTACGGCTATATGAGCGAGTATCCGGCCGAAAAAATGATGCGCGATGCCAAGATCCTGCAGATCTATGAGGGTACCAATCAGGTGCAGCGCAATGTCATTGGCCAGGAGTTGAACAAGGAATACAACCGCTAGGATTGTTCAGTGACCATTCAGGCAGCCGCTCTGGCTGCCTGAATTCCGATCTTTTCAGGCGCAATTCAGGTTTCAAATGAAGATAATTGTATGTGTCAAACAAGTCCCCGATGCCAAAGATGTGCGGCTTGATCCCGAGACCAATACCTTGGCCAGGGAAGGGGTCGAATCGATCATGAATCCTTACGACCAGCATGCACTCGAGGCCGGAGTGAGCCTAAAAGAGGAGACTGGCGGCGAGGTTACGGTAATTACCATGGGCCCTCCCCAGGCCGAAGAGGTACTGCGTCAGGCTATCGCCTGCGGGGCTGACAACGGCGTACTCATTTCCGATAGGAAATTTGCCGGAGCTGATACCTGGGCAACTTCATATACACTGGCCAGGGCGATTGATACGCTGGGGGATTTTGATCTGATCATCTGCGGCAAACAGGCTATTGACGGGGATACCGCTCAAGTTGGTCCGGGCCTGGCGATGCGACTTGAAATACCGTACGCCACCTGCATCCAGAAAATACGCGAGGCGGAAAACTCTTCAATCGTCATGGAACGGATGATGGATGATGGCTATGATGTGCTCAAATCGGGGTTTCCTCTACTGATCAGTGTGGTCAAGGACATCAATCACCCCCGGGTACCATCGTTGAAGGGAAAGATGAAAGCCAAGAAAGCCGAGATCCGGACTCTCAGCGCCGAAGACATAGGCGCCGACCCGACCTGCATCGGATTACCCGGTTCACCCACCCAGGTCGTCAAGGTTTTTCCTCCCGAACCACGCGGAGAGCGGGCGATACTAACCGGTACTGTCGATGAACAGGTCGAGCAGCTGGTTGAAAGACTCAAGCCCTATCTGGTTTAACACGGAGAAGTCATGCTGCGTATAGATGAAAATACTTGCATAGGTTGCGGCATCTGCGAGGAGAGCTGCCCGTTCGGGTCCATTGAAATGGTGGATGGATTGCCCGTCGTTGGCGACAGTTGTAATCTCTGTGGTGCGTGCGTTGAGGCCTGCGACGTTGAAGCTTTAACGATTGACAAGGGCGAGGCAGCAAAAGAAAAAGATGACTTGGATGCCTACTCGGGTGTCTGGGTCTTCTGTGAATTTGCCAGGGGGACTCTGGCGCCGGTGGCCAACGAACTGCTCGGCATCGGACGGACTCTTGCTGATGACAGAAAGGTGCCTCTTACCGCGGTGCTTATGGGGTATCAGACGGGGGAGAGTGCTCCGAAGCTTATAGGACATGGCGCTGATCGGGTATATCGAGTGGATGACTCCGCTCTGGAAATGTTTACCGATGATGTCTACGAGAAAATTTTATCCGATCTGATTATTGCCCATAAACCCGAAGTGGTTCTGGCCGGCGCGACTGCCATCGGCCGATCTTTTATACCAGGGGTTGCGACCACCGTGGATGCCGGGCTGACAGCCGACTGCACCAGGCTTGAGATAAGACAGGAAGATGGCATATTGCTGCAGACCAGACCGGCATTTGGCGGCAACATCATGGCCACCATAGTTTGCCCCGATACCAGACCCCAGATGGCCACCGTGCGTCCTAAAGTAATGAAAGAGCTGCCCTTCGATGGTCAGAGGCAGGGTGAGATCATCGATATTACCCCTGATGCGGAAAAACTAACCAGCCGCATCGAGGTGCTCGAGTCAGTCAGTGAACAGCAGGGCAAAGTAAATATACAGGAGTCCGATATACTGGTCTCCGGGGGCAGGGGATTGGAAAACGAAAAAGGCTTTGAACTCATCGCCAAGCTTGCTGAGGCGCTTGGTGCCAAAGTTTCAGCCTCGAGGGCGGTAGTTGATGCCGGCTGGATCCCCTATCCTCATCAGGTGGGCCAGA